>NZ_JCBANC010000083.1:0-20795 GCF_059760815.1 Achromobacter sp. 1012554356
GCCCCAGCACCCCCACGACAACCTCACCCGCCGGCCCGCCGAGCTCTCCGGTATGCAACGGATAGATCACCGAGTTGATCCGCGTGCCCGGATCCAGTTCGTCCCAGCGATGCGCGGCCAGGACTGTGCCGTCGCGAGGGTCTATCCATACAGTGGAACGCCCGTTCGGATGCGGATCGTCGGGGACGCGCATGCGAATGGCCATCGGCCGGTCACGGTTCGGCGTGTAGAGAATGAAGCCGATCTCACCACCCGGGAATTCGGCCTTGGCGGCCGCTGCGAAGGCGTCCAGAGACGGCGGCTCTAGCGTCCCAGTCTGCAGCGGCGGCATCGCGGCTGACGATTGAGACATGCCAGCCTGCAACGGCGCCGTCCCAGCCGTCAGCCCCGTCAGCTCAGGCAGCGTTGGCGCCACCACGCGAGCCTGCCCGCTGGCCGCCGTGATCCACCCACCGATCGGACGCCACGCAAGATAAGCTCCCGTCGCCACCGACACCGCCAAGAACACCGCCAGAATCGCGCCGCCCTGTCGATGGACATCAAACAGCGCCCGCAACGTTCCCTTGTCGAGGACCATGCGCAGCGATGGCGGCCATTTGCGCGGCCACCAGATCACCAGGCCGGACAGCATCAACACCAGATACGCCAAGGCAGCCCACGCCAGCACCGCCTTGCCCGTCTGCCCCAACATCAACGCGCTGTGCAACTGATAGAGAAAGGCGGCAACGCCTTCGTTCTCTGCCCGCCTGCCCTGCTCCCGGCCGGTCGACGGGTCCAGATAGATGGTGCCGCGCCAGCCGCCGCGTACCCGCACCTGCAACGTGTCACCTGACTTGCGAGGTGGATCGAACGTCAACGACGCGTCCGGGCCGAACGTGTCCACCAAAGTGCGCCGCACGGTTTCCAGTGGTACTGCGCGGTCATCCGGCCGGCTTTCCGCGACGAAGTACGCCGGATGCAAGAGCCGATCCAGCGGCCGCACCGCCACGAGCAAGCCGCCCGTCAGCCCGGACAGGATCAGCACCCCGCCCAGAATGAGCGCGGCCCATCGATGGCAGGTCAGCCAGAAGCGCCGGACCATCAATAAGCCAATCGCGCTTGCACGTAGACCATCCGCGGCGCGCCCACCATGCGCCCGCCGTTGGTATCGACGTTGCGCGTGTAGTAACGGCGATCAAAGAGGTTGTTCACCCCCACCGCCACTTCGCTGCCGCGCCATTGCGGCACCTTGTACGCCAACTGCGTATTCCAGACACTGAACCCAGGCACGCGCCCGTTGGTCGCGTCCGCATTCTCAGGCCCGGTGTTGGCGGTATCCGAGTATTGGCCGCTCTGCGCCGTGGTGAACAAGTTCAACGTCCAGTTGTTGCGCGTATAGCGGCCGCCCACCGTGCCGGTCTGGCGCGAGTAGAACGGCACGTCGTTGCCTTCGAATTCCCCCGATTTCTGAATGGCGCGCACGTACGTGTAGTTGGCGTAGACGTTCAGGCCGGCAAGCGGGCCGGACCGGTCGAAGTCATAGTCGATGGCGAATTCGACCCCGTTGTGCGTCGTCGCGCCCAAATTGCGGAAAACGGCCGGGTTCGTGCCGGGAATCGACAGGATCTGGTTGTCGAAACGCAGGTCGAAAACGGTGAACTCGGTGTGCAGTTGCTCGCCCGAGTAGCGCAGGCCGGCCTCGACCGTCTTCGCGATCTCGGGGCTCAGCGGATTGGTCGCCGACATGGAGTTGAGCTGCGTGTACTGCACCGCGCCGAACGAGGTGTTGTAGTTGGTGTAGAGCGTCAGCGCGTCGCTGAGCAGGTACGCAACGTTCAGCGACGGCAGCCCGCGGCTGTTGCGCATGTCGAACGGCGTGTCGTTGGCGGTGCCGTTGGGCTGGCGGTGCGTGTCGATGCGCTCGTAACGCACGCCCGGTGTGATGCGCCAGTTGCCGTACGCAATGCGGTCGTCCAGGTAAACGGAATGCGCCTCGGTTTCGTTGTCGAACACCTGCTGCACACCGACGCGCTGCCCGGTCGTCAGCGACTCCGAATAGCGCCGGTCCTGACCCGTTTCGTGGATGTAGCGGTAGCCGATGGTCACGTCGTGCGTCGTCGGCCCCCATTCGATGCGCTGCGTGTAGCGCGGTTCGATGCCCAGGACCTGGTTGTTTCGCGGCTGGTAGTCGTTCCGGTTCGCGGCGGGATTGATCAGCGAACTCTGGCGCGAGCTGTCGTAGTGATAGACGCGCGCCTCGAACTCCTGCGTGTCGGAAATCGAATTCAGGTAGCCGATATCGACCTGGTCCCGCTGCCCTTTCCAGTAATCGGTCGGGTGCGTGTTCTGGAAGGGATCATCGCGATACTGGGCGACGGTCAGCCCACCGGGCGTCATGGATTTGACGTCGTAATGCGCGAACTTGCCGTAGATCTCCGACGTGGGCGTCAGCGCAAAGCGCCATTTCAACGCTACGTCGTTGTAGCGGTCATCACTGCCATCGCGCCATTGCTCGCCGTCCATGCCGGAATACATCAGCGCCACGCCCAGGCCGTTGTCGAACTGCGTGCCCAAAAAGCCGGTGTATTGGGTGTTGGCGCCGCCGTGGCTGAAGATGTTGTAGCGGGCCGAGGCCTCGGCGGTCAGGCCGGATGTGTTGGGAATCGCGCGGGTCTTGAAGTTGATGACGCCGCCCACGTTCTGCGGACCATAGCGCACAGCCCCGCCGCCGCGCACGACGTCGATGGCCTCGATGTTGCCCAGGCTGGTCGGGGACATCACCAGGTTCGGCTGCCCGTAAGGCGCCATCGCCATCGGGATGCCGTCCAGCAGCATCGTCGTACGGAACGAATTGCGGGGGTTCAAGCCCCGGATGCCGACGTGCAGGCCTACCGAGCTGCCCGTGGCGCTGGTGCTGCCGCTGATCTGCACTCCGGGCACGCGGCGCAGCGCGTCCGCCACGCTGGTGGCGCCGCTGTTCTGGATTTCGTCGCGCCGCAGCAGCGTCCGTGCGCCGCCAAACGTCTGCACGCTGTTTTCAAGACCGGTGCCCAGCCAGTCGCCGCTGACCTGGATGGATTCCAGCGTGCTGGCGCTGGCGGCGGGCTCGGCGGCCTGCGCCGAAGGCTTTGCAGCCGACGCCGCGCGCACGACATAGCCCTGCCCGCCCTGCCCCTCGGCGACCAGGCCCGTGCCAGCCAGCAGCCCGGCCAGGCCGGCGTCCACCCCGTAGCTGCCGCTCAGGCCCTGCGTCGTCAAGCGGCCGGCGTCTTCCGGACGGAAGGAAACCGTGATGCCCGCCGCCTTCGCGAAAGCCGAAAGTGCCTGGTCCAGCGGACCGGCGGGGATGCGGTAGTCCTGCGCGCCGGCTTGCATCGCCGGTTGAGCCGCCGCGGACGATGAAGCGCCAAATGCGGCGGTCAGGCTCAGGCTCAATGCGGCCAGGCGCAAGACGCGCGTCGCGGCGCGTGCGGGCGAGGAGTTTTGAAGTGCCACGTGTTCACATCCCGTTCAGGTCATCAATGCGCGATATGCCGGATGAGCCGGGACAAAAGGGACACGCAGGGACCAACACAGTTGTAAATAAGTGAAACGACGTCGCGTCGGTTATTTGCTGAGGGACACCCAGTACGGCGTCCGCGTCGTTACGCGCAGCTCGAGGGTGTTGGCCACGACTGCAAGCAGCGCATCCGTGTCCTGCAAGCGGAAGACGCCGGACACACGCAGGCCCGCCACAGCCGGGTCGCAACGGACGACCCCGCGCCGGTAGCGCGACACTTCGGCCAGCAATGCGTCCAGCCGCATGTTGTCGGCCTCTATCACCCCGCGCGTCCACCCCGGTGCAACGCCAGACCGCAGCGGCGCGTCCGGCAGGATGTCGCCTTGCAGGAAAGCCTGCGCCGTAAAGCGCACGGACTCGCCCGCGTTGAATACCCGCGTTGATCCTCCATTCGCCAGCGTGACGGCGACCCGATGCTCAAGCACCGTCAACTCGGTCATGGCGTCGCGTGTGTCCATCTGCCGGACGACGAACTGGGTGCCCAGGGCTTGCAGACGGCCCTGCGGCGTCTCGACATAAAAGGGCCGAGCCGCTTTGTCGGCCGCCGTGCGCACATAGACTTCGCCGGCGCGCAACTGGACCACACGGGCCGCGTCGGAATACCGTACGTTCATGCCGGTATCGGTATTCAGCAGCACCTGGCTGCCGTCGGCCAGCACCAGATCCTGGTTTTCGCCCACCGCCGTGCGGTATTCGCCCGCCTGCCGATGGTTGATGCGGTATCCCAGCCATGCCGCGGCCGGCGCCGCGAAACCCACAGCCGCCAGCGTACGCAGCACCGTGCGCCGGCTGACCCGCGCCTCGCGCGTCAGCAACGGCACCCCCAGCGCGGCCGGCACGGCATTGAACTGTTGCGTCAGGCGCTGCGCGCGTTGCCAGGCGAGCTCACGGTCGGGACTGTCCGCACGCCAGCGCTCAAAGGCGGCGTGATCGGCCGGCCCTGCCTCGCCCGAGTGCAGGCGCACCAGCCAGCGCGCCGCTTCGCGGATGATCGCGGCGTCCAGGGGCTTGGATTCGGTGGCGGCCATCGATCAGTACTCCAGCAAGGTCAGGCAGACCTCGAAACCCTGCGCCATGTACCGCTTCACCGTGCGGTCGCTGAGCCCGGTGCGCACCGCAATCTCGGCGTATGTCAGGCCTTCCATTTGCGACAGCACGAACACTTCCCGCGCCTGTGGCGCCAGATCGGCCAGCATTCGGTCCAGTTGCTGCAGCGCCTGCTGCACGCCCAGCAGCATTTCTGGCGACGCCTCCATCTCGGGTGGAATCGCGGCAACGGCCTGCAGCCAGGCGCGCTCGAGCGACCGGCGGCGCCAGTGATCGTTCAGCAGGCCGCGGGCGATGGTGGTCAGATAGGCGCGGGGCTGCCGCAGTGTGCGGACTTCTTCGGGATTGCGCAGGACGCGCAGAAAGGTGTCGTGCGCGAAATCCGAGGCCTCGTCGCCATGGCCGAGCTGACGCCGCCACCATTGGCAGAGCCATTCGTAATGGGTTTCGCAAAGAAGCTGGAGCGGCTGGAGGGGGTTGGACATGCTCAAACGCCCCGGCAAGCAGCGCGATGACACGGAAAAGCCGCCTGTCCGGAGTGTGGTCAGGCGGCGAGAACCTCCAAATGATACCAAGAATTGTTCGCAACGGGTGTCCGACGCCGCGTCGCCCGGGAGTCACTGCCAATCCTTCGCGTAGATCCGCTTCCACTCCTTCTCCATGTCGACGACTGTCCACCCGCTCGCCCGCGCCGCGTCCAGGGCCTTGTCCAGACGGCCGACGCTCGAATCGCGGTCGTAGGCCCATTCGCGCTTGGCGTCGGTGTGGTGAACGATGCCGCCAAAGCGCTTGCCCGGCCCGGCGGTGGTCCATTGCAGCATCTGCAGGTCGCCATCCGAGTTGCCGAAGGCCAGGATCGGGCGCTTGCCGATTTGACGCTGGATGGCCACGGGTTTGCCGGGGCCGTCATCGTTGAAGTCCAGCTTTGGCAACCGCATCAGCGCGTACCCGTTTCCGCTTGCCACGAACTCGCTGCCGAACGCCGTACCGATGACCTGCTCCGGCGGGATGCCGTAGGCCCTCTGCGTCCAGGCGCGCATGAACTCGGTTTCGCCTCCCGACACGATGTAGGTCTTGAAACCGTGCGCGCGCAGGTAATCCAGCAGCTCGCGCATCGGCACGTACGTCATGCTGTCATACGGCAGTTTGGTGCGCGGATGACGCGCGGTTTGCAGCCATTGGTCGACACGCTGCGTGTACTGCGGGACGGGCATGCCGGTGTTGGTGGCAAGCACGATCTCCATCATGCCGCGCTCGCCGGACTTGGCCACTGCGGCATGATCGTTCTGCAGCACCGCCATGAAAGGCTGGCGCGTGGCCCAGTCCGGATGCGATGGCGCCAGCGCGTGGACCTCGTCCATCGAGAACATCACCTGAAAGTAGATCGGCATCTCGCTCCACAGCGTGCCGTCGTTGTCGAAGACGGCGATGCGATCTTCGTCGGGCACGAAGTCCGGGCTGCCTGGGTCGGTGACCGCTTTCACGAACGTGACGATGGCCATGCGGGATGGCCCGTCAGTCCACGACGCCAGCTCCGCCTGATTGTGGCGATCTGACGCGGCGCATCCGGCCAGCAGACATAGGATGCAGAGCCACATCCAGGCCAGCCCCCGCACAGAGGGGCGTTGAATCGAAGTCTGCATGCGGATCTCCCGGGCGCGCATGGCGCAGTGATGACACCACTTGGACGACGTTCTGCATCAACGGCTGGCGATACTGCCCTGCGAAGGCTGCGCCGCCTTCCATTGCTGCGGCGTCATGACGGTACGAAACCCGATATGCGACATGGGGTTGAGCGGATCCGTGCCACGTCGAGCGCTGGCGCGGTAGCTGATGCAATACGTGTCGCTGCATAGAAACGATCCGCCGCGGGTCACGCGCTTGGGCGCCGACACGGGCGTGGCGCCGTCGTCGGGATCGAAGCTATCGGCTGGGCCCGCCGGGTCCCGTGGCGGCTGGCGGTATTGCGCCTGAAACCTGAAGGCGTCTGCGCGGTACCAGTCGGACGTCCATTGCCAGACGTTCCCGGCCATGTCGTACAGGCCATAGCCGTTGGGTGCAAAGCTGCCCACGGGCGTGGTGCCGACCTGCACCTTTTCATCCTTTACGACCGGAAACGGCTGCGGCTGCCGGGTGTCCCAGATATTTGCCATGGCCGTGCCCTGCGGCAGCAGTTCGTTGCCCCACGTATAGGTGGCCTGCTCCAGCCCGCCCCGTGCGGCAAATTCCCACTCGGCTTCCGTCGGCAGCCGCTTGCCCGCCCACTTGGCGTAGGCTTGAGCGTCCTCGTAAGACACCTGCACGACCGGGTGATCGTCCTTGCCGTCGATATTGCTGTCAGGCCCCTCGGGGTGCCGCCAGTTCGCGCCCGGTACAAAGCGCCACCAGCGGGAATAGTCGCGCAATGACACCTCGGTCTCGGTCCCGGTGAACACCATGGCGCCCGCCTGCAAGGCGCTGTCGTTGGGACGCGGCGTGCCCGCCGGAAGCTGGACGCGCAGATCTTCCCAGCGCGGTTTCTGCTCGGCGGTCGTCACGTAGCCGGTCGCCTCGACGAAACGGCGGAACTGCGCGTTGGTGACGTCATGCACGTCCATCCAGAACCCGCTGACGCGCACCTTGTGCGCCGGTCGCTCGTTGGGTTGCGACATCTGGTGGTCGTTGCCCATCAGGAATTCGTTGCCCGGTATCCATGCCATCGCCGCCGGGCCCTGCTTGCCGTCTCCCACCGTGACGACAGGCGGCCCAGCCGGCGGCGCGGAGACAACCACATACGCGCCAATCGCGCCTGTCGCGCCCAGTATTGCCACCAACGCCAACCCGATCTTCGCGTGCTTTTTCATGCGCGTTCTCCTTGAAGAGAATCCTTTCGCAATGAAGCCGTTACAACGCGGCGGCCCGCGAGGCCAGCTTGCGGTTGCCCTCGCTATTGGGCTTGAGACCCATGCGCTCGGCGGTCAGCACCTTTGCGAGCGACCGCGCGCCGTCGCGCAGCGCCGCCTCGACCAGCGTCAACGCCAGGACGTCCCGCTGTGCGTGGCTGCCGCCGAACCGGTGCGCGATGAGGCGCACGTCGCGCAACAGATTCACGGTCAGCCCGTAGTCTTCGCGCGCGAATGCCAGCAGCGCGTGCGCCACCGGCAGTCCCACGTCGCGCGTCATCATGGCGTTGGTGCCAGCGCCCTGCGCGGCGGCTTCCATGGCCTCGATGAGCGTCTGCGCCGCGGCGTTGTCGCCGGCGCCCAGGAAGGCCATCAGGGCATGCACGTCATTGAAGGCGTAGTAACCCGAGCCGCCGCGCGCCTTCCACACCTCGGCAAGCTGCTGCCACCGCCAACCGACATCAATCCCGCGCAGCAACAGGCGCCACAGCATGGCCGATGCGTCGATAAGGTCAAGCACCTGCCCGGTGGACGTTTCGCGCAACCGGTCGTCGTACATGGCGAGCACGTTGGCGATGTCCTCGCGGTCCAGATGAAACAGGGCCAGGTGCCACCAGTTGTGAATGGACAGCATGTTGTCGCTGGACCAGTCGTCGCGGCGGCCGTTGAGCCAGGCGATGCCCTCGTCCACCCTGCCCTGCATTTCGAGAACGTGGGCCACCGCGTGCACGGCCCAGGGGTCGCGCCGGTTCAGATCCAGCGCGCGCCGGCCCTGGGTTTCGGCCGCGCGGTAGAGATTGGTCTCTTCCAGCCCGAAGGCGTGCATACCCAGGACGTAACCGTAGTCGGGCATTTTGCAGTTCCAGGCGGGCAAAATGCCGGCCACGCGGTCGCGCAGCATGGCCGAGCGGCCAAGCAGGAAGTCGCCGATATGGCCGACCTGCAGCGCCAGCGTGTCGTGGGGATAGTCGGCCAGGATGTCGGCGTAGCGTCGCAGCGCGGTAGAGAAATTGCCGTCCAGCCAGGCGCGCGCCGCGGCGGTGTGCCGTCTTTCGCGCTCGTTGGCGATGTCGACGAGTGCTTCGGCGGCCTCCACGCTTTCGCGCATCAGCGGCTCGACGCATTTGTCGCTGGCGGTAATCATCATGCCCGCGCGCAGCAGGTGGCCCATGACGAATACGGGGTCCTCGGCCAACGCCTTGTCGATGACGCCCAAGGGGTCACCGTAGTAGCCGTGAAAGAGGCTTTGCGCCTGCTCGTAGGCAGCCATCGACGCCGGTTCATCGCTGGAAACGGGATTGCCCCGTACATCGCTCAGCGCCATGGTGATCTCCCAAAGGGCCGGCCCGCGACGGGCTTCGGAAATATAAGCACGGATAACGCATGCCGGCAAAACGCAACTGCGCTAGTGCGGTTGCACCGGGCATGCGGGTATGGACAGGCGGGTAATTGAATCTTGTTGACATGCGGGAAAGGAAGATGAAAATTATTGCAGTTCAAATCCCGCGGACGACGCGTCCCGGACTGAACGTTACCCAAGTACGTAGGCCAATGTGAACCGCACGGTTTGCAGCTTCGTGCGGTTGGTTTCACTCTCACAACGGAGTTGAAAATGGCGACCAAACGAACGCTCACTTGCGGTGCCGCAGCACTTTTCCTGGCGGGAGCGGCAATCTGTGCCCCCGCTTCCGCGCAGGACCAGCGCAAACCCAACATCATCCTGCTTGTCTCCGACGACACCGGCCTCGGCGATCTCGGTCCGTATGGCGGCGGCATCGGCCGCGGCATGCCAACGCCCAATATCGACCGGCTTTCTTCCGAAGGCATGACCTTCTTCTCGTTCTACGCGCAACCCAGTTGCACCCCCGGCCGCGCCGCCATGCAGACCGGCCGCATCCCCAACCGCAGCGGCATGACCACCGTGGCCTTTCAGGGCCAGGGCGGCGGCTTGCCTGCAGCCGAATGGACGCTCGGGTCAGTTCTGAAAACCGCCGGCTACAAGACGTTCTTTACGGGCAAATGGCATCTGGGCGAAGCGGACTACGCCCTGCCCAACGCCCAGGGCTACGACGAGATGAAGTACGCAGGCCTTTATCACTTGAACGCCTACACCTACGCGGATCCCACCTGGTTCCCCGACATGCCCGCCGACGTGCGCGAGATGTTCCAGCGCGTCACCAAGGGCGCATTGTCCGGCAACGCCGGCGAAAAGCCGCGCGAGGAATTCAAAATCAACGGCCAGTATGTCGATACGCCAATGGTCAATGGCCGTGAAGGCGTCGTCGGGATTCCGTTCTTTGACCGCTACGTCGAAAAGGCCTCGCTGGACTATCTGGACCGCAACGCCAAGTCCGAGCAGCCGTTCTTCATGAGCATCAATTTCATGAAGGTGCACCAGCCCAACATGCCGGATCCGGACTACATCCACAAGTCGATGTCCAAGAGCAAGTACGCGGACTCGGTCGTGGAACTGGACGCACGCATCGGCCGCATCATGGACAAGATCCGCGAGCTAGGCCTGGACAAGAACACGCTGGTGTTCTACACGACGGACAACGGCGCCTGGCAGGACGTCTATCCCGATGCGGGCTACACGCCGTTGCGTGGCACCAAAGGCACTGTGCGCGAAGGCGGCAACCGGGTTCCCGCGATCGCGTGGATGCCGGGCAAGATCGCGGCGGGCTCCAAGGACCACAGCCTGGTGGGCGGCCTGGATCTGATGGCGACGTTTGCGGCGGTGGCGGGCGTGAAGCTGCCCACGAATGACCGCGAAAACAAGCCGATCATTTTCGACAGCTATGACATGTCGCCCGTTTTCTTTGGCACGGGCAAGTGCGACCGCAAGTCTTGGTTCTACTTCACCGAGAACGAGCTGTCGCCGGGCGCGGTGCGCGTTGCCAATTACAAGGCGGTGTTCAACCTGCGCGGCGACGACGGTGCGGTGACCGGCGGGCTTGCCGTGGACACGAACCTGGGCTGGAAAGGCGCGGAGTCCTATGTCGCGACGGTGCCCCAGGTGTTCGATCTGTGGGCCGACCCGCAGGAGCGTTACGACATCTTCATGAGCAACGTCACGGAACGGACCTGGACGATGGTCATGATCAACGACGCCGTCGCGCCGCTGATGAAGACGTATATCGACTACCCGCCCCGCAAGATGCAAAGCGAAGGCTATGACGGGCCGATGACCTTGTCCGGTTACGAGCGGTTCCAGTACATCCGCGATAGCCTGGCCAAGGACGGTTTCAAGCTTTCCCTTCCCACCGGAAACTGATGCCGAAACGCTGCGTCTCACCCGAATTCAGGTGACGCGCACGGATGCGGGACCAGTCCGGGCAGGCGGCTTGCTGCTATCGGCGGATGGACGCGGCAGTTCCATCCCCGCAAGCTTGCCGCCTGCCAGCTTGTCACCCGCCTGTAGGAGGTCCCATGTGGGAACCCAGCGAGAGCTATCCAGATCCCGCCATCGAGGTGCTGGATCCCCGATTCCTCAAGATCCGGCTCACCAACGCTGGAATCGAACGGCTGGCCACGGGCGTGCGGTATGGCGAGGGCCCGGTGTGGTTCGGGGACGGCAGGTGCCTGATCTGGAGCGACATTCCCAGCAACCGCCTCTTGCGGTGGGACGAGGAAACGGGTGCGGTGTCGGTGCACCGCCAGCCGTCCGGGTATGTGAACGGCAACACGCGCGACCGCCAGGGCCGGCTCATCAGTTGCGAACATGGCGAGCGGCGTGTGGTGCGAACCGAGTACAACGGCACGCTGACAGTGCTGGCCGACCGTTTCGAGGGCAAGCGACTGAATGCGCCGAATGACGTCGTGGTGCGCCGGGATGGATCGATCTGGTTCTCCGACCCGGTATTCGGCATTCTGAGCAACTACGAAGGCTTCAAGGCCGATCCGGAACTTCCGACGCACGTCTATCGGCTGGACCCAGGCACAGGACAGCTACAGATCGCGGTTCAGGGCATCCACAATCCCAACGGGTTGTGCTTTTCGCCGGACGAACGGCTGCTGTACGTGGTCGACAACGGATCGTCGCCGAACCGCATCCTGGTCTACGGCGTGCAGGATGACGGCACGCTGGACGGCGGGCGCCCCTTTGTCGAAGCGAACGGCGACGCGATTCCGGACGGCATACGCTGCGACACTGACGGCAATCTCTGGGCCGGCTGGGGACCGGGTCCCGATGTGAGCGGCGTGATGGTGTTTGCACCCGACGCCACCGCGATCGGTCGCATCGCCCTGCCCGACCGCTGCGCCAACCTGTGCTTTGGCGGCGCGCGCCGCAACCGGCTGTTCATGGTGACCGGCCAATGCCTGTTCGCACTGTATGTGAATGCGCAGGGCGTCGCATACTGCTGAACCGGCAGCTATAAAAATCCGATCCAGCGTCCCGCCACCAGACAACCCACCCACAGCGCCAGCGACGCGCCCGCCTGCACGCGAAGCCTGCCCGTGGGCCGCCGGCCGCTTTCGACGTCGGCCCACGCATGGCCGCGGTGCACCAGCCAGGCATTGGCTGCGCCGGCCGCCAGTAGCGCCATCTTCACCAGGAATGCGGGATTTTCCAGATATTCCATCGGACGCACCGAAAACAGCAACGCGCCCGTCAGCACCGCCAGAGCCAGTCCTGTCGCAGCGGTGCGCGCCAGCGCCGGCGCCAGGACAGCCAGCGAGGTCGGCTTCAGGATGCCGAGCAGGCGCAGATCCAGCGGCACGATGGACCCGATCAGCAGGCCGATCGCGCCAATATGCGCGGCGTTGACCAGCAGATAAAGGAGGCCGGACCGGCGCAGCCACAGCGCCGGCGGCACGGATTCAAGCTGTTCGAGCGCGAGCCGCAGCAGTTCGGGCATCCGGCGCGGGCGCTCAGGGTTTCTTGATACGGCTTGGGTAGATGTCGTAGGTCTTGCCGCCCACCGTCACCTGCACGGCCTTCATGCGCTTGGCGGCGGCGTCCTGGTCGCGGTTGCCGACGGCGGTGATCGCATCGCCAGGCTTGGCGGACCCTTCGATGAAACCGGCTTCCTTCGTCTGGCTGGGATTGCCCAGCTCAACGGTCCACACGCCGTCCTTGGCCCGGACCTTGAGCATGGGGTGCGGCGGCGCGATCTGCACCTGTTCGACCGTGCCTTGCAACGTCATCTGTTCGGATTCCGCCCACGACCAGCCGTGGTGCGCCATGGCGGCGGGGGCGACGCCGCCGAGGGCGGTCATCGCCAGGGCGGCGATCAACGCGCGTTGAGAAAGCTTCATGTCGATGCTCCTGAAGTTGCGGTGGCGTGTCATTCGTCCGCGCGGCGGCGGCACGGGCGCGAGCGTGCGAAAAAACAGGATAGCAGCGCGTTCCTGCAGCCGGTGTGAATTTATTTGGTGGGCTGCGCGGCGATAACTCGTGAGCCGTTGCCGAGAATTTACTTTTAAGAATTCACTTTAAGAAGCACTATTCATAAGTCACATAATCATAAGTAAATCAACTGGTTATCGAATAAATATAGGATTTCACTTGAGACTAAGAACACGCCCAGAATCGTTTGCGCCTACCTGATTCACCCAGGAAAACCCTGCGGAACTTTCCCCATTCCGTAACGGTCGCTTTATGTTCAGGCAATTGTCAGCATATGCCGATATTTGCCCTGAGCTCGACTCCGCGCGTCCACCCTCGGGAGAATTGCATGTCATTGCTCCGCTCGCGTTTCTTCGCGAATCAGCCCTCCACCCCCACCACGCGCCCTCCTGATCTCCCTGACTTCCACGGCCTTACGCTGCGTGCCGATCCATGTCCATGGCGCGCGCAACCATGAGCGCCGTTCCTGACGCCGTGAACAACCGCGCGCCCACCGGCCTATCGGTCATGGACGCAACCATGGTGCTGGTGGGCGTCGTCATCGGCATCGGCATCTTCGGTTTCCCTCCCCTTGTCGCCCAGCATTCCCATTCAGAGGCCATGTATATCGGCCTGTGGTGCGCGGGCGGGCTCGTCATGCTGGTGGGCGCGCTTTGCTATGCGGAACTCGGATCGGCGTACCCCGGCGCCGGCGGCGAATACCTGTATCTGACCCGGGCGTGGGGCGCGCGTGTCGGGCTGATGTTTGCCTGGGCGCGCTGCTCCGTCATCCAGACGGGCGCAATCGCGGTGGTGGCCTTCATTTACGGTGACTACGCGAACCAGCTGTTGCCGCTCGGCACGCAGGGACCCGCCATGCACGCAGCCATCTCGGTGGTTGTGCTGACTGGCCTGAACTTGATCGGCACCCGCTATTCCAAGCGCCTGCAATGGGTCTTTACCGTGCTGACGGTGATCGCCCTGGCCGCCGTCCTGATCGCCTGCCTGACGGCCACAGGCGGCGAGGCGCTCAAGACCCCGGACCCCGCGCCACTGTCGGGCAATACCGCAGGCCTGCTGGGCATGGGCATGGTGTTCGTGCTGCTGACCTATGGCGGATGGAACGAAGCTGCGTATCTCAGCGGCGAACTGCGCGATCCCGGACGCAACATGAGCCGGGTGCTGCTCATCGGCACAGCGGTTGTCACCGGCGCCTATGTGCTGACCAACCTTGCCTTACTGGAGATCTTTGGCTTGCAGGGGCTGCGGGACACGCCCGCGCTGGGCGCCGAAGTCATGCAGCTTGCGGCCGGGCCGTACGCGGCGGCACTGCTCAGCCTGACCATCTGCGCCACGGCGCTCAGCACCATCAACGGCACCATCATCACCGGCGCGCGGGTGTATTACGCGTTGGGCCGGGACGTGCCGCGGCTGCAGGCGTTGGCCGGCTGGAACGACCGCAATGAAACGCCGGTCAGCGCGCTGGTGGTCCAGGGCGTGATCACGCTGGCGCTGGTGGCGCTGGGCGCCTTCAGTCAGAACAGCGTGCAGACGATGGTGGCGTACACCGCGCCCGTGTTCTGGCTGTTCATGATGCTGGTGGCCGCGTCCGTCTGGCAACTGCGCCGCCTGGATCCCGATCGCCCCCGTCCCTTCCGCGTGCCGCTCTTTCCGCTGCCTCCCCTGCTGCTGGCGCTGACCTGCGCCGGGCTGGTCGTTTCCAGCGCCATGTATGCCGGCGCGGGCGCCCTGATCGGGCTGGCCGTGCTGGCAGCCGGCGTGCCCCTGATGCGCCTGCTCAAGCCCGCCCAGGCCGCGGGCTAACCCGTTCTTCCCTGTCCTCTTCGTCCAAGGAACCCTCACCATGCAACGCTCCAACGCACGCTTTCACGACTCTTCCAAGACCGCAGTTCAGGTGTTCACCCCGCACCTGCGTCTGGCGATGCTGGCCTCCGCGATGGCATTCACGCTGCTGGGCGCGACCGCCGCCATGGCGCAGACCGCCGCCGCGCCCCCCAAGGCCGGCGAACAGAAGGCTTATGTGCCCGACGTCGGCCAGGAAGGCAAGGACGTCATCTGGGTCCCCACGCCGCAAAGCCTCGTGGACAAGATGCTCGACATGGCCAAGGTCACGCCCAAGGACCGGCTGATGGACCTGGGCTCGGGCGATGGCCGCACGGTCATCACGGCCGCGCAACGCGGACTGACCGCGCAAGGCATCGAGTACAACCCTGACCTGGTCGCGCTGTCGCAGCAGAACGCCAAGCGCGCCGGCGTGGCCGACCGTGCCACCTTCGTGGCGCAGGATCTCTTCACTACCGATCTGTCTCAGGCGGATGTGATCACGATGTTCCTGCTGTCCACCATCAACGAGAAACTGCGGCCAAAACTTCTGGAACTGCCAGCCGGCACGCGGGTCGTGTCCAATACCTTCCGCATGGGCGACTGGGAGCCGGACGCTTCCGAGACCGTCACCGAGAACTGCCAGACCTATTGCACGGCGCTCCTGTGGATCGTGCCGGCCAAGGTTCAGGGCAAATGGGATATGGGCGGAGAGACGCTGCAGCTCGATCAGCACTATCAGGTGCTGTCCGGCAAGCTGGGATCCGTGCCGATTTCGGACGCCCGGCTGGATGGCACGTCGATCACCTTCACCGCCAACGGCGTGCGCTATGCGGGCGTCGTGAACGGCCGCACCATGAGCGGCAGCGCCGCCGGCAAGGGGGAATGGCGGGCCAAACGGAGCTGATCCCCCTCAGAACCGCCAACGCAGATCGATCGAGCCCGCGTGCTCGCGGCTGCCATCGCCATACTGCCCCGAGTACGACACACCCAGCGTGGCGGATCGCGTCATCGCCACGTCTGCGCCAAACTCAAGCAGTGCCGCATCGCGCGCGATCGGCGCTCCGGCAACCGTGAACGTCTGGCTGCCATCGAATGCCATCGTGGCGCGCGGCGTAACATCGTCGAATGCATGGCGCCAACCGACCGAACCGCGCAGGGTGCCCTCGGCGCTGCCCACTTTGAAGGCCGTGCGGCCGCGCACACCTAGCGTACTTGACACCTCGTCCTGACTCTCGCCACGGCCACGCAAAGCGGCGAACCCGCCCGATTCGTTGAAGCCTCGTGTGCGCAGATCGCTGTACGACACCCCCGCGAACGGTTCGACGCTCGCCCGATCGGACACGGCGATTTCGTAGCCCACTTCGGTGAACACCTGCGCCGTGCTCGCGCCGTAATCGGCGGTGAGCTTCTCGGTGGCGCCGGCCACGCGGGCAGTGCGTTCGATGCTGATGTCGTGCCAGGTATAAGCTGCGCCGGCCATCACATTCAGCCGGCCGCGGCCCGCTTCAAAAGATTTGCCGCCGAACAGCGCCGCGCTATAGCTCGACACATCGGCTTGCGAGGCACGGTCGTCCACGCGCGACTTGCCATCGGTGTAGCCCACGGCGCCACCCACACGCCAGCCGTTGCCCACGGCTTGGTCCGTGCCCATGAAGACACCGCTCGTGCGCTGGCGCACCTCTGCGTGGTTGCCGTCGCCTGCGATCGTCTGCCAATTGCCCACCAGTTCCGCCCAGGCCGGGAGCGCATTCGACACGGGCAACGCCGACGCCGGCGCCGGTCCCGACCCCGCCTGCGCCGTCGGGGCGCCCGCACGCATGCCGGCATTCAGATTCGCGCGCAGACGGTTCAGCGGCAGCGTGCGCACCGTGGAACTCAGCCCCATCAGCGTGCCCGCTATCCCGGCATGCGCTTCGCCCGAAAGACTGTCGAACGCCGCAGGCGGCGCACCGGCCGGCAGCGTCAGGATGTACTCATGCAGCACGTTGCCCGCGGGCAGGCTGTCCAGCGCATTCGCCGTGGCGCGCTGATTGTTCGTATTGGCTGCGTCGGCAAACGCCATGGGCGTCGGTGGGTTCGGCTGCGTGCCATCCACCTGTTTGCGGGCCAGCTGCATCGTCACGCTCTGGCCGTCATAACCCAGTGTCGGATCCAGATAGGCGTAGTTCGAACGCACCGACGCGAACTGGCCCTGCACCTGATTGGCCGTGAGAATGGTGTACTGCCGCGTCGTGGCAAAACCGCCCTCGGGCCCCACGTGCACGACTGAACCCGCCAGACGCGCGGTGCCGCTCACGTCGATCCGATCGCTGCCGCCCGAGTCGGGATCGGTCTCGACGAGGTATGTGGCGCCGGGCGAGAACGTGAGGTCGCCCATCACTGTCAGCGTGCCGATGGAATTGCCCGGCGCGATGGTCGCGCCGCTCATGAGCGTGGTTGTGCCCACCTGGCCCGTGCCCTGCAGGGTGGCCCCCTGGCGGAGCGTCAATGCGCCGCCCAGCTTGCCGGCGCCTGCGCTGCCCACGATCAGCGTGCCCGCGTGCACATCGGTATGTCCTGCGAATGCGCTGCTATCGCCTGCCAAGACGAGCCGGCCTGCGCCGGTCTTAGCGAGCGTGCCAAGGCCCGTCACGCGATCGGCATAAGCAGCGTCGCCGCTGGCATCCAGCCGCAATGACGCGCCCGCTGCGACGTCGGCGTCGCCCGTGAAGCGATTCGCGATCACGGCCAGCTCGCCGCCCTCCACGCGCCACTGCTGCTGATGGGCATCGGCCGCAAGCGACAGGGTGCCAAGGCCGCGCTTGCTGAAGCTGCCTGTTCCCGTGATCGCCCCCTGATACGTTGCATTCGCGGCCTGGTCAAAGACGACGGCGCCCTGGTTCAGCAGATTGCCGTTGATGGCGCTCGCGCTGCCCACCAGAGTGCCCGCCTCGACGAACGTGTTGCCATACGCATTCGCGCCGCCAAGCATGAGCGTGCCGGCGCCGCGCTTCAAGAGATCGCCCCCCCCCACCAGATCCTGACTGACCGTGAACGTATGAGCCGCGTCTTCGATGTCGAAGCCGCCGCCCTGTGCGCTCCAAAGAATCGTGCGCCCGGTCGACGCAAACTGATCGCCGGTGATGCGCAGCGTGCCGCCCTGGAATCGCAGCGCGCCCGCCGTGCCGAGGTTACTGTCGCCGCTAACCGACAGCGTACCGCCTGAAAGGCGCGTCTCCCCCTGATAGATGTGCGGACCGGATAGCACCAGCGTGCCGCCGCCGGTCTTATCGATGCCGCCAGCCCCGCCAATCACCGCGCCGACGTTCGCGGTCACGCCCTGCAGAACGCGAACTTCGCTACCCCCCGGCGCGGTATCGAGCCCACCCAGGGTGCCGTTGCCATGCACCGCGCTTTGCAGCGCGTAGCCATCGGCCACGAACTGCAAGCCTTCGAAGGCCTGCGTTCCTTCGACCGTGATGGTGCCGCCACCCGCGGTGTTGAATACGGCGGTCTTGCCCGCCCAGGCCTGCGCGATGTTGCCGTTTTCGTTGGTCCATTGCGCGGACGTGTCGCGCCACGTGCCCGCACCGCCCATCCAGGTTTGCAGTTGATCCGCACCGACGCTACCCAGGCGCAAATCGATGAAGCCCGGCAGACTGCTGACCACGGCCACGGGCTGTCCCGCAACACTGAGCGGTACGCCAAGATTGTTGGCGAGCAAGTTGCCGCCGTAGCTCAGGAGTCGGTAGTAGCCGGGACCTGCCAAGGCAGACGCGTTGTCCAGCGAGAGCGAACCGTTCAAGGTCACGTCATCCGTGACGTTCACATGCGAACTGACGCCGGCCGACGGCGTGGCACCCGCCGCGCCCAGTGTGTAAGCCAAGGTGCTACCCGCGTCCAACCGCAAAGACCCGGTGATCCGCAAGGTCTCGAGGGTTGATCCTGGCGCGAGCGTGCCGCCCGATAGCACGGTCACGGCCCCGACACGGCCCGCCCCGGCCAGGGTGGCGCCGTCGGCGACGGTAAAGTTGGAGCTCGTGGCCTGCCCGCTCACGAGCAGCGTGCCTGCCTCGACTACCGTTGCCCCCGTATAGGTGTTCACGCCCGATAGCCTGAGCGTGCCGGTGCCGAGTTTACGCAGGTTCAGACTGCCTCCCAGTGTTCCTGAGAACGTCGTCGACGCATTGTTGCTTCCCACCTTGAGACCCACGCCGCCCGAAGCGCTGATCATGCCGGCACCCGCCAACGATCCGATGTCTTGCGACGCTTGCAGGGTCGCGATTGCTCCGGCCCGCACGTCGAACCCACCGGACCCGAGCACATTCGTGCTCCAGGCGGTGAGCGACCCCGCCTCGAGCACGGTACCGCCCGTGTGTGCGTTCGCCTGCGTCCAGCTGACTCCGCCCGTGCCGCGCAGGCGGAGTTGCCCCGTGCCAGACAAGGGCGCCGAGAGATGAAGGTCAAGTTGGCCATTGTTGTCGAGGATCATCCCGCCATTGCCGATGACCACCTCGCCCGCCGCAAACCCCTGAAAAAGCGAGGTTGGCCCGACTGCACGCAGGCCACCGCCCTCGAAGGTGATCTTGGCCGCGCCCGCGCCTACCGGCTTGCGGATCTCTGCCGCGGAGACAAACGAGATCCCGTCTGTGGGCGAGCCCCGCACTACGAGTTGACCATTGCCGCCATTCGTACCTATGCGAATCTGCGCGGCGGAGAGCGTCGCGCCATTGCTAAGGGTAATGGTGCCCGCGCCGGCTACCGTGCTGCCCACATCAAGCACGTCCGCCACGGTCAGCGAAGACTGCGCGCCATCGATGGACATATTGCCGATAGCGGCCTGCCCGACCACCGCTCTCGTCGCACTGACCGTACCGCCGCTAAGGATACTGAGCGTGCCGGCGCTCGCCCCGCCCAGGGTCAAGTCTTGCGCCAACCACGCCGAGTTCGCACCATTGACCGACACGGTGCTGGGCAAGGCGCCGCCCGCCCCTCGGCCGATCGTCGACGTTCCGGTCGTCAGGATGGCCCCGTTCGACACCGCCATGGTCGTTGCCGCCGTCTGGCCGATATCCAGCGAGGAGGACACGGAACCCAGGCGGGCATTGGGCCCCGACAACGTCAGGCCCCCGCCGTCGACCCGGATCGCGCCCGTCATGGGGCTGTTCCCCGTGAGCGTCAACGAGCCGGCCAGATGTTTTTCAAGTGTGCCCGCACCGGTGAGCGAGCCACTGTAAGAAGAGGCATTAGTGCGGCTGAACAGGACAACGCCTTCGTTGGCGATATTGCCGGCAATGGAGCCGGTTACGCCGCTGCCGACCTGCAGCACGCTACCCGACTCCACGGTCGTGCCGCCCGTATACATATGGGTGCCGCTCAGCCGCGTGATACCCGTGCTGCTGACGGTGACCGTCCCCGTGCCCTGGATCGAGGGCGTGAAGTCGTAATCGAGATCGGATTGATTGAAACGAATCTGTCCGTCATTGGTGATTCGGTTGAGCGAGACGATGTTGCCGCCGGACTCGGCGCCGCGCAAGGCGTTGCCGATGTTCAGCACGCCGTTGCTCTGAATCCGCAGGCTCTGGTTCTCGCCGCTGAGCATCAGGGTCGAGGCCCCCGCTAGGTTCAGCACACCCGCGCCCCCATTGACGCCGCCGCCTAGCACCACCGAGGCAAACGCATCTGTGACGCCCACGTTCAACAACGACCCACCCATCAAGGTGACCATGCCATCGCCACCGCGTCCGCCGCGTGTGCCACCGCCACTCGCGCCGCCGATGTACAAGCTCTCGTCGATGTAAAGGCGCGCCTCGTTCAGCATCAGCGAGCCGGCGCCTCCACCGCCCCCTGCTGTGGGCGTGACACCGGCAGGGCCGCCATCGCCGCCGCCACCACCGCCGACGAACATCTTGCGGATGGACAGGGAGCCGTTGTAGACCGACATCGTTCCAGCCGTCCCATTGCCGCCCGCCGTCATTCCGCCGCCACCGCCGCCGCCACCGATACCTACGAAATCGTAAGCACCCAGGGGTTGGGCAATGCCCCCCCCCGAGATCACAAAGCTTAATGCATTGCCGCCGCCCGCTCCGGGATGCGTATTGGGCGGCGAGCCGGCCAGGTTCTCCACGGGTGCGCCATCATTGCCCGGGGTATTTCCCGAGCCCCCGAGCCCGCC
>NZ_JCBANC010000084.1:0-20401 GCF_059760815.1 Achromobacter sp. 1012554356
CCCCCCCGCAAGGTGTCCACGCATAAGCTGTGCCACTCATAAGCTGTCCCACTCATAAGCTGTCCCACACATAAGCTGTCCCACACATAAGCTGACTTAGCAGGGCCTTTCACGCCGGCACAGGGTGAGGGCAGCGCAAGACCCCGAGTCCGACCGCCTGGGAGTTGTGGATGACGCAAGTAAGCAGCAATGTCCGTCGTGTCATGTTGTATGCCTTGGGTGCATGGACGCTTGTATTAGCGGGATGTGGTGACCGGAACGACGCGGCGGCCGTCACTATCGCGCCGATGAAGGTGTTCGTGATGACCGTTGGCCGCCAGCCGGTCGACCTGAACGTGGATCTGCCCGGGCGGATCGAGCCCATCCGCACCGCCGAAGTGCGGGCGCGCGTGGACGGCATCGTCGAGAAGCTGCTCTACACCGAGGGCAGCGACGTGCAGGCCGGCGACCCGCTGTTCCAGATAGACCCCAGCGACTACAAGGCGCAGTTGGCGCAAGCCAACGCGATGCTGCAACGCGCGCAGGCCGTGCAGAAAAACGCGCGCTCGGTCACGGACCGGTTCCGGCCCCTGGTGCAGCGCCAGGCGGTCAGCGCGCAGGAGTACGAAGCGGCGTTGGCCGCATTGGGCCAGGCGCAGGCCAATGTCGCCGACGCGCAGGCCGCGGTCACGCTTGCGCAGTTGCGGCTGGACCGCTGCACGGTCAGGGCGCCCATCGCCGGGCGCGTGGGCCGCGCGCTGGTCACGGAAGGTGCGCTGGTCAGCGCGTCGGCGGCCACGCTGCTGGCGCAGGTCAACCAGCTTTCGCCGATCAGCGCCACGTTCACCAAGTCCAACACCGCCATCATGGACCTGACCGATTACGCGCGCTCCGGCGCGCTGGCCACGGCGGGCAACACATTTCCGGTGCGGCTTACGCTGGCCAACGGCCGAGAGTTCGGCGAGACCGGCGTCGTGGATTTCGCGGACCTGAGTGTGGACCGGACCACCGGCGCGCAGACCATCCGCGCGCGCTTCGACAACGCCCAGCGCGAACTGCTGCCCGGCCAGTTCGTCAACGGACAGATCCTCGTCGGCGTGCGCCAGGAGGGCGTTCTGATTCCCGCGCGGGCGGCGCGGTTGAACGGCGACACGGCCACTGTGTTCGTCATCGGGCCTGACAACACGGCGGTGCCCAGACAGATCGAAGTGGGTGAGCAGATCTCAGGAAGCTGGCTGGTGCGCAGCGGCCTTGAACCAGGGGAGAAAGTGGTCGTGGATGGCTGGCACAAGATCAGGCCAGGCCAACAGGTGGACCCGGTCGAACAGCAAGCCGCGAAACCCTAGCGGAGTCGGTCATGGGCTCATTCTTCGTCTTGCGGCCGGTATTCGCCTGGGTGGTGGCGTTGTTCCTTTTGCTGTTCGGGCTGATATCGGTGGTGCTGCTGCCGGTGGAGCAGTACCCGAACATCGCGCCGCCTTCGATCACGATCCAGGCGACCTTCCGGGGCGCCGACACCACCACCATCGACCGCACGGTCACCTCCATCATCGAAGAGGAGATGAACGGGGTCGACAACTTCCTGTACATGGCGTCGGTCAGCCGCGCCAACGGCACGTCGCAGATCACCGTGACACTGCAGCCGGGCACGGACCTGGACGTGGCTCGCAGTCAGGTTCAGGACCGCCTGAGCCGGGTCGAACCCCGGCTGCCGCAGGAAGTCCGCCAGCTGGGCGTGGCGGTCACCAAGGCCTCCTCCGGCTTCCTGATGCTGCTGGCGCTGCAGTCGGAAAGCGGCAACGTCAGCGCCGTCGAGATGGGCAATTTCGCGTCCAACAACATCCTCAACGAACTGCGCCGCATCCGCGGCGTGGGCGACGTGCAGTTGTTCGGCTCGTCGTACGCCATGCGGATCTGGCTGGACGAGCGCAAGCTGGCGAGCTTTCAGATGTCGGCCAGCGACGCGATGCGCGCGGTGCAGGAGCAGAACGCGCAGACGATCGGCGGGTCGCTCGGCGACCTGCCGCTGGCGCGCGGCGCGGACTTCAACGCGCAGATCGTGGCGCAGAGCCGCTTTTCCACGCCCGAGCAGTTCCGGCAGGTCATCCTGCGGGTCAACAACGACGGCTCGCTGGTGCGGCTTGGCGACGTGGCGCGGGTGGAACTGGGCAACGAAAGCTACAACTTCCGGCTCAGTGTCAATGGCAAGGAGGCCGCCGGCATCGCCATCCAGCTTGCCAACGACGCCAATGCGCTGGACGTTGCGCGGCAGGTGCGCCAGCGGATGGCGGAGCTGGAACCCGTGTTTCCGGTCGGCGTCGGCTGGACCGTGCCGTTCGACACCACGCCCTTCATCACCACGTCCATCAGCTCGGTGCTGGTCACCATGGTCGAGGCGCTGCTGCTGGTCACGGCGATGGTGTTCCTGTTCCTGCAAAGCTGGCGCAGCACGCTGATCCCCACGTTGATCGTACCGATCGCGCTGATCGGCACCTGCGCGGGCCTGTTTCTCTTTGGCGCGTCCATCAACCTGCTGTCGCTCTTTGGCATGGTGGTGGCGATCGGGGTGCTGAACGACGACGCCATCGTGGTGTCGGAAAACGTCGCGCGCATCATGCAGGACGAAAAATTGTCGGCGCCCGACGCGACGCGCAAGGCGGTTGGTCAGGTGTGGGGGCCGATCATCGCCAGCACGCTGGTGCTGGTGGCGGTGTTCGTGCCGATGGCGATGTTCCCCGGGTCCAGCGGCGCGATCTACCGGCAGTTCTCCATCACGCTGTCGGTGGCCATCGTCGTGTCGACCGTACTGGCGCTGTCGCTGGGCGCGGCCCTGTGCGCCACGTTGCTCAAACTGCCGGACGGCCAGCCGCCCAAGGGCAGGATTTCGAAGGGCAAGCAGTGGGTCTTCGACAAGTTCAACGGCGGCTTCGATGCGATGACCCGGCAGTATGTGCGGGCGGTGGAACACATGCTGCTGCGGCCGCTGCGCTGGATGCTGATCTTTCTGGGCGTCTGCGGGCTGACGATCTTTTTGTTTTCGCGCCTGCCGGGCGGCTACCTGCCGCTGGAAGACCAGGGCTACTTCTTCGTGTCGTACACCGGCGCGCCTGGCACCACGGCCGACCAGACCGAGGCGGCCGTGCAGCAGGCCGAAAGCCAGCTTCGGCAATTGCCGGCCGTGCGCAACGTGGCGTCCGTGGTCGGGTTCAATTTCTTCGGGCAGGGGCAAACGGCCGCGCTGTCATTCGTGGACCTGCACCCATGGAGCGAGCGCCCCGATCGCAGCGAGGCGGTCGATGCGCTGGTGGGGCGCAGCAATCTGGCTTTCCGGTCGATTCCGCAGGCAATGATCTTCGCGCTGAATCCGCCGCCCATTCCGTCGATGGGCAATGCGTCGGGTTTTTCGATGAAGGTGCAGGACCGCACCGCGCAGGGCGGCGCGGGCCTGGCTGCCACCGGCGCGGCAATGATCGCGGCCGCCGCGGCCAGCCCCGTGCTGACCGGCGTGCGGCTGGACGGCATGCCGCCGGGGCCGCGCCTGTATGTGGAGATCGATCGTGTCCACGCCCGCGCGCTGGGCCTGCAGGTGGCGCAGGTCAACCAGGCGCTGACGCTGGCGTTCGGGTCGAATTACGTCAACGACTTCCTGCATGACGGCTCGGTGCAGCGGGTGTTCATCCAGGCTGAGGCCGACCAGCGCATGCAGCCGCAGGACATTGCCGCCTTGCAGCTGCCGAACAACCGGGGCGAGATGGTGCCGTTCTCCGCGTTTTCGCGGATGCGCTGGATCGACGGCCCGCAGCAGTTGGAACGCTACAACGGCTTTCCGTCGATCACGATCTCGGGCGAGGCGGCCGCCGGCCGCTCCAGCGGTGTGGCGCTGGCCGAGATGGAGGCCATTGCCGGACGCGTCCTGCCGCAAGGCATCACCTACGAATGGACCGGCACCGCGTACGAGGAGCGGCAGGCGGGCAATCAGGTGGCGCTGCTGCTGGGCCTGTCGCTGATCGTGGTGTTCCTGCTGCTGTCGGCGCTGTACGAGAGCTGGTCTGTGCCGGTGTCCGTGCTATTGATCCTGCCGTTCGGCATTCTGGGCGCGGCCGCGTTCACGCTGGGGCGGGGCATGTCGGCGGACATCTATTTCAATATCGGGCTGGTCACGATCATCGGCCTGGCCGCCAAGAACGGCATCCTGATCGTGGAGTTCGCGCTGAAAGAGGAATTGGAAGGGCGCGACCGCAAGGAGGCTGTGGTCGATGCCGCCCGGCAGCGCCTGCGCCCCATCATCATGACCAGCATCACCTTCGTGCTGGGCATGCTGCCACTGGTGCTGGCCACCGGCGCGGGCGCGGCCAGCCGGCAGGCGGTGGGCACCAGCGTGATGGGCAGCATGCTGACCGCCACGCTGTTCGGTGTGTTCTTCACGCCGCTGTTCTACATGGTTGCGCGGCGCTGGTCGGGACCGCGCAAGAATAAAGACAAGCCGGCAGCCAGCGTTCCAGCCAAGGCCGAAGAGCGGGGAGAAAACCCATGAGGCCGGCGCGCATTGCCATCGTGGCGCTGATGGGCTGGGGGCTGTCCGCCTGCAACTTCGCGCCAGAGCACCGCCAGCCAGAAGTCGCGACGCCTGCGGAGTTTCCCGGCGAAGTCCCGCCGGACGCCGTGGCGGCGCAGGACGTGACGTGGGAGCAGTTCTTTGGCGATGCGCAACTCAAGCGCCTGATCGCCCGGTCGCTGGAACTGAACCAGGATCTGGCCGCCGCGACTGCCCGGATCGAGCAGGCGCGTGCCTTCTACCGCATCGAACGCGCCAACCAGTTGCCGCAATTGGACGCCGGCGCGGCAGCGTCGCGCAACCAGCAGCCGCTTGCCGTGCTGGACCCGGCACTGGCGGGCTCGCGGCAGACGGTGCAGTTCAACCAGTTCAGCGCCCAGGTAATGGTCTCGTCCTTCGAGCTGGATTTCTGGGGACGCGTGCGCAACATGACTGCGTCGGCGCTGCAGCAATACCTGGCGACTGTCGAAGGTCGGCGTGCCTTCCGCCTGTCACTGATCGCGAACGTGGCCTCGACCTATTACGACGCCCGGGCCGGTGAGGAGGGCATCTCGCTGGCGCAGCGCACGGTGGACACGCGCAGCTATGCGCTGGGCGTCGCGAAGGACCGGCTGGACGCGGGCGTGACGTCGCTGGTGGACTTCGAGCAGTCGGCCATTTTGCTGACGCAGGCGCAGACCCAGCTTGCGGAGTGGCAGCGCGCCACGGCGGCGCACTGGAACCGGTTGTGGGTGCTGGTGGGTGAAGACCTGCAGCGGGAGATGAGCGGCGGCCAGCCCATCGAGGCGGCGGGGCAGTTCGATGCGCTGAGCCCTGGCTTGCCGTCGTCGCTGTTGATCGTAAGACCCGACATCCGTCAGGCGGAAAACCGCCTGCGCAGCGCCAACGCCAACATCGGCGCCGCGCGCGCGGCTTTGTTTCCGCGCATCGCGCTGACCGGTTCGCTGGGCTATGCATCCACCGAGCTGTCCGACCTATTTTCCTCGCCCAGCCAGATCTGGAACATCGGCGCGGGGATCGGTTGGCCGATCTTCGACTACGGGCAGCGGCGTGCGGCGGTGGACCTGGCCACGGCGCAGCGCGATGAACTCATCGCCAACTACCGCAAGACGGTGCAGACGGCGTTCAGCGAGGTGGCCACCGCGCTGGAGAACCGCAAGCGCTTCCGGGAGCAGGTGACCGCGCAGGAAACGGCGATCCAGGCGCAGCGCCGGCTGGCCGAGACCGCCGAGCTTCGCTACATGAACGGCATCTCGATCTACCTCGAAGTCGTCGACGCGCGCCGTGGCCTGTTCAACGCGGAGCAGCAGATGCTGACGCTGCGGGCCTCGCAGCTTCAGAACGGGGTGTCGCTGTATGTGGCGCTGGGCGGCGGGGATGAGCAGCCGGAGGTGGTGATGGCGGGATCGCCGCCGGCTGGGGTGGCGCCGGCTGTTGAAGCGCCGGCCACCTCGACCCCCGTTCCGCCACCCGGCGTAGGAGCCCCCCAGTGAACGCCGGCAAGCCCGTCAGCACCGGCCAGCGCCTGTGGTGGCGCAGGCTTCGGAAGGCCGTGTTCATCATTGCTGGTCTCGCGGTGCTGGTCGTCGTCACGCTCATGGGCGTGCGCCTTTACGACATCCAGCAGGGCCCCCCGCTGGCCGCCTGGCACACGTACGTGCCGCAAGAACTCGACGCCGAACGCCTGGACCGCAGCTCCTGGGACGACTACCTGGCGCACGAGGACGCGCTATTCGCGCTGGTCCGGCAGAACGTGGGCGACAAGCTGCTGCCCGAGGACAAGGTGGACAGCAACCGCTATTTCGCGGACGCCAAGGTGTACCCCGAGCATTTCGCGCACGACTGGAACCGGTCATTCGTCCTGATGCCGCCCGGCGAACCGCAGGGCGTGGCCGTGCTGCTGCATGGCCTGACGGACTCGCCTTACAGCCTGCGCCACGTCGCCGCGCATTACCAGTCCGTCGGTTACGTGGCGATCGCCATCCGGATGCCGGGCCACGGCACGGTGCCGGGCGGGCTGACGGACGCGCACTGGGAGGACTGGGCGGCGGCAACGCGCCTGGCGGTCCGTGAAGCGCGCCGCCGGGTGCCCGCGCCCAAGCCGCTGCACATGGTGGGCTTTTCCAACGGCGGGGCGCTGGCGCTGATGCACACGCTGGACGCGCTGGACAATCCCGAGCTCGACAAACCCGACCGCCTGGTGCTGCTCTCGCCGATGGTCGGCATCACGTCGTTCGCGCGCTTTGCGGGCGTGGCCGGTCTGCCCGCGATCCTGCCCGCGTTCGCGAAGGCGGCGTGGCTAAGCATCGTGCCGGAGTTCAACCCCTTCAAGTACAACTCGTTCCCCGTCCACGCGGCCCGCCAGTCGTTCGAGCTGACGCAGACGCTGCAGGACCGGCTGGGCGCGCAGCAGCGATCCGGCGGCCTCGAACGGCTGCCGCCCATCATCACGTTTCATTCGGTGCTGGACTTCACGGTCAGCACGCGCGCGCTGATCAATGCCCTGTACGCGCGCCTGCCCGCCAACGGCAGCGACCTGGTGCTGTTCGACCTGAACCGCGCCACCAAGCTCGGGCCGCTGTTCCGCCGCGGTGTGGCCTGGCAGATGGCGGGCACGCTGCCCGGAGAAAAGCGCAACTACCGCCTGACGCTTGTCACCAACGCCAGCCCCACGTCCAGCGCCATGATCGAGCGCGTCATCGAGCCAAACGCCACCGCGGTCGTGGAACGCGCCATTGGCATGGACTACCCGCGCGAGGTCTATTCGCTGTCGCACGTGGCGTTGCCGTTTCCGACCGACGACGCGCTGTACGGCACGCACCCGGACAACATCGAGGAATTCGGCATCAGCCTGGGCGCGATGTCCATGCGCGGCGAGGTCGGGGCTTTCGTGATCGGCATGGATACGCTGACCCGGCTGACTTCCAATCCGTTCTATGCCTATCTGGTCAAGCGCGTTGATGGGGTGATACCAAGATGATGTCCTTCGCACTGTCCGGCATCTTCGCCATCCTGCTGCTGGGCCTCCTGTACCTGGCCAGCCCCGTGTTCGTGCCGTTGACGTTCGCACTGTTTGTGATCTGCCTGGTCGCGCCGCTGCGCCAGTACCTCGGCCGCAGAATGCCCGCGCCGCTCGCCGCGATCCTGGCGCTGGTGGTGACGCTGGTCGTGTCGGTGGTGTTCCTGTCGCTGGCGGCCTGGGGTTTCAGCCTGGTCGCGCAGTGGGTCATGGCCAACGCCGCCCGCTTCCAGCGCCTGTTCACGCTGGAGACCGAGACCCTGCATCCACATGGCGCGATGGCGATCCAGATGTTCCAGGACAGCTTCAACGTGTCATGGCTGGTGCGGGCGATCCAGGAGGTGGCGCTGCGGATCAACAGCATGCTGGGGATGATCTTCATCGCCTTTGTCTTCATTGCGCTCGGGCTGTTCGAATTGGACGAGGCACCCGGCCGGCTGACGCGCCTGTTGGGCGAGGCAAGGGCAAAGCGGTGGCTGGCGGTCGCGCGCGAGGTGGCGAGCAAGCTGCGCTGGTACATGGTGATCCGCACGATCGCCAGCGTGCTGACCGGGGTGACGGTCTGGCTGTTCGCGATCTACGCCGGACTGGAACTGGCGACAGCCTGGGGCGGACTCGCGTTCCTGCTGAACTACATCCCGTTTCTCGGACCGCTGGTGGCGACAGTGTTTCCGGCGTTCTTCGCGTTCGTGCAATACGGATCGCTGCAGACGAGCATTCTGGTGCTCGTCGTCTTGAACTGCATCCAGATCGTCTACGGCTGCTATCTGGAGCCGCGTCTTGCCGGCAGCGCGTTTTCGCTGTCGCCGCTGATGGTGATGTTTGCGGTGTTTTTCTGGGGGTTGGTGTGGGGCATACCGGGCACGTTCATCGGCGTGCCCCTTCTTATCACGATGACCACGGTGTACGGCGCCGGCCGCAGTTTGCGCGTCACGCGCGGCTGAGCCGCCTCGCCCGGGCAGCATCCGGGAAGGCGGCCGACCTGCTCACGTCTTTGCTCAATATTGGAGGTGCATGATGGAAAGCAGTACTCCCAAGAAGCTTGGATTGCTTGCCCTGACGGGCATGGTGGTAGGGTCGATGATCGGCGCCGGGATCTTTTCGCTGCCCAGAACCTTTGGCGGGGCGACGGGCGTGGTCGGGGCCGTCATCGCGTGGATCATCGCGGGCGCCGGCATGTACACGCTGGCGCGCGTGTTCCAGTCGCTGGCCGAGCGCAAGCCCGACCTTGACGCAGGCGTCTTCGCCTACGCCAAGGCCGGGTTTGGCGACTACCTCGGCTTTCTGTCCGCGTTCGGCTACTGGATCGGAAGCTGCATCGGCAACGTGTCGTACTGGGTGCTGATCAAATCCACGCTGGGCGCCTTCTTTCCCATCTTCGGGGACGGCAACACGGTCATCGCCATCGCCGTGGCGTCCGTGGGGATCTGGCTGTTCCACTTCATGATCCTGCGCGGGGTGCAGCAGGCCGCATTCATCAACGCCGTGGTGACGGTGGCCAAGATCATCCCGATCGTGGTGTTCATCATCGTGCTGTTCGTGGCGTTCAAGCTTGACCTCTTCCGCATCAATTTCTGGGGCGAGATGAGCGGCTACGGCCTGTTCGAGCAGGTGCGGCGAACCATGCTGGTGACCGTCTTCGTCTTTCTCGGCATCGAGGGCGCCAGCGTGTACTCGCGCTTTGCGTCCCAGCGCTCGCACGTGGGGGTGGCCACGCTGATCGGCTTTGTGACGGCGCTGCTGCTGATGGTGCTGGTCTCGCTGCTGCCCTATGCCGCCATGCAGCAGAGCGACATCGCCGCGCTGCGCCAGCCGTCCATGGCCGGGGTGCTGGAGTCGGTGGTCGGGCCGTGGGGCGCGGTGTTCGTCAGCGTGGGTCTCTTGATCTCGGTGCTGGGAGCATACCTGGCCTGGTCGCTGATCTGCGCCGAGGTGATGCACGCGGCTTCCAAGAACGAAGACATGCCGCGCGCGTTCGCCCGCGAAAACAAGAATGGCGTGCCGGTCGTGGCGCTGTGGGTGACCAACATCATCGTGCAGCTTTTCGTCATCAGCACGTACTGGTCGCGCGACGCCTTCTCGCTGATGCTGAGCCTGACCAGCGCGATGTCGCTGATTCCCTATCTGCTGGTGGCGGGATTCGGCTGGCAGCTCGCCAAGCGCGGCGAAACCTATGTCGGCGGCAAGCACCAGAAGCGGGATCTGACGCTTGCCAGCATCGCGGCCGTCTACACCCTCTTCATGATCTTTGCCGGCGGCCTGAAGTTCCTGCTGCTGTCGGCGCTGTTGTATGCGCCCGGGTCGGTCCTGTACTTCTGGGCCCGGCGCGAGCAGGGCCGGAAATTCTTCACCGGTTGGGAGTTGGTCGTTTTCATCGTGGCATGCGTCGGAGCCGTGGCCGCCATTGTCGGCCTCGTCTACGGCTGGATTGCCATCTAACGTCTGGGAGCTAGTCATGGCTGATACCGAGGAATTTGGAGTCCATTCAGAAGTCGGGCAATTGCGCACGGTGATGGTCTGCGCGCCGGGACGCGCCCACGAGAGATTGACGCCCTCCAATTGCGATCAACTGCTGTTTGACGATGTCATGTGGGTCGACAACGCGAAGCGCGACCATTTCGACTTCATGACGAAGATGCGGGACCGGGGCGTGGACGTCGTGGAAATGCACAACCTGCTGGCCGAAACGGTCGCTATTCCCGAAGCGAAGAAGTGGATCCTGGACAACCAGGTCGTGGCGAACCAGGTTGGCCTGGGCCTGCTGGACGAGATCCGCAGCTACCTGGATGGCTTGCCCGCGCGCAAGCTGGCAGAGACGCTGATCGGCGGGCTGTCGACCGAGGAGTTTCCCGAGTCGATCGGCGGCGAACAGCTCATGCTCATCAAGGAGGCCGCCGGCGTCACGGAATACCTGTTGCCGCCGCTGCCCAACACGCTGTACACGCGCGACACCACCTGCTGGATCTACGGCGGCGTCACGCTCAATCCGCTTTATTGGCCGGCGCGGCACGAAGAGACGATCCTCACGTCGTCGATCTACAAGTTCCATCCACGCTTTGCCGGCAAGGTGAACGTCTGGTGGGGCGACCCCACGGCGGATCACGGGCTGGCCACGCTGGAAGGGGGCGATGTCATGCCCATCGGCAACCGCACGGTGATGATCGGGATGAGCGAGCGCACCTCGCGCCAGGCCATCAGCCAGCTCGCGGCCAGCCTGTTCGCCAAGGAGGCGGCGGACCGGGTGATCGTGGCGGCCATGCCGAAGCTGCGCGCGGCCATGCATCTGGACACCGTGCTGACCTTCGCGGACCGCGATTGCGTGCTGATGTACCCGGACATCGTCAACAACGTCCAGGCCTTCTCGTACCGGCCGGGCAGCGCCCCGGGGTCGCTGGAGCTGCACAAGGACAAGGGGTCGCTGGTGGACGTGATCGGCGAGGCGCTGGGCGTCAAGAAGATGCGTGTCGTCGAGACCGGCGGCAACGCCTATGTGCGCGAACGCACCCAGTGGGACAGCGGCGCCAACCTGGTCTGCATCTCGCCCGGGGTCGTGCTGGCGTATGACCGCAACGTCTACACCAACACGCTGCTGCGCAAGGCGGGTGTCGAGGTCATCACCTTCGTCGGCGCCGAACTGGGCCGGGGCCGCGGCGGCGGGCACTGCATGACGTGCCCGATCTCGCGGGATCCCGCCTAGCGGACACGGCCGCGCGTGGCCGTCCCCGCGGGGGCGGCCGCGCGGGCGCGCAACCAGCGGATCGCTTTCAGGAGAAGAACGTGAGCGGGGAAACTGCCAAACTTTCTCGCATGGCGCTGGCCGCCATGGTGGTGGGGTCGATGGTGGGGGCGGGGATCTTTTCGCTGCCCAGCGTCTTTGCGCGCAATACCGGTCCGGTGGGCGGCCTGGTGGCCTGGGCCATTGCGGGCACGGGCATGTTGACGCTGGCCATGGTCTTCCAGTTCCTGTCGCGCCGGCGTCCCGACCTGGACGCGGGCATCTTCGCGTATGCCAAGGCTGGATTCGGCCTGTACCTGGGCTTTCTGGCGGCGCTGGGCTACTGGACGGCCGCCTGCCTGGGCAACGTCAGTTACTTCGTCATCTTCAAGGGGACGCTGGGCGCCGTGCTGCCGTTCTTCGGCGACGGCGATACCGTGTCGGCCGTGCTCGTGTCGTCGGTGCTGCTGTGGTCCACCCATTTCCTGATCCTGCGGGGCATCCGGCAAGCCGCGGGCATGAACACGATCGTCACCATCGCCAAGGTGGTGCCGATCGCCATCTTCATCGCCTTCGCCGCCTTTGCCGTGGATCTGGATGTGCTGCGCGCAAACATTGCCGAAGGGCTCAGCGGCGAGGGCAAGGGCAGTCTCTTCGAGCAAGTGCGCAACACGATGCTGGTCACGGTGTTCGTGTTCCTGGGGGTGGAGGGCGCCAGCGTTTACTCCCGTTACGCCAAGCGCCGCGAGGACGTGGCGGTGGCCACCATTGTGGGATTCCTGCTGGTGTTGGCGCTGCTGGTGCTGGTGACGATGCTGTCGTATGGGGTGCTGCCGCGCGCGGAACTGGCGTCGCTGCGTAATCCTTCGATGGCGGGCGTGCTGCGGGCGGTGGTCGGACCGTGGGGCAGCATGCTGGTCAGTGTGGGACTGATGGTGTCGGTGGCGGGCGCCTACCTGGCGTGGATTTTGCTGGCCGCGGAAGTGCTGCGCGCCGCGGCGGGCGCAGGCATCATGCCGTCGGTCCTGGCGCGAGAGAACCGCCATGGCGTGCCCGCGGCGGCGCTCTGGCTCAGCAATGGCATCGTGCAGCTCTTTCTGATCGTCACGCTCTTCACCGAGGACACGTTCGTGCTCCTGAAGAACATGGCCAGTTCGATGAGCCTGATTCCGTACTTCTTCGTGGCGGCGTTCGGCCTGATGCTGGCGCTGCGCGGCGAAACCTATGATGGCTGGAGCCGGCGGCGCAAGATCGAACTGGGGCTGGCGGTGGTGGCCACGGTCTATGCGGCGGGGCTGGTGTATGCGGGCGGCTTCCGGTACTTCGTCCTCTCGTGCGTCATCTACGCGCCCGGCACCATCCTCTTCCTGATTTCGCGCCGGGAGCAGCGCGGCAACATCTTCGCGCCGTACGAGTGGCCGATCCTGCTGATCGTGCTGGTGTCCTGCGGCATCGGCGTGTGGGCGATAAGCACGGGCAACAGGGCGTTCTAACCGACAGGAAAAGGGCAGCACGGCAATGAGCAGCGAACTGGCGATTGTCCTTACCATCCTTTGCGCGGCGGTCGTGCTGTTCGTCATCGGACGGCCCCGTTCGGACGCCGTGGCGCTGCTGGTCATGCTGCTGCTGCCGCTGAGCGGCACGGTGACCTACCGCGAGGCGCTGGATGGCTTTTCGAACCCCGCCATCATCCTGATCGCATGCCTGTTCGTGGTTGGAGAGGGGCTTGTCCGCACCGGCGTCGCGCAGGCCGTGGGCGATCTGTTGCTGCGGCACGGCGGCAAGAGCGAGGGCTGGCTGGTGCTGCTGGTGATGGGGGCGGTGGGGTCGATGGGCGCCGTGATGAGCTCCACGGCCGTGGTCGCCATCTTCATCCCCATCGTGCTGCGGATCGCACGCAAATCCGGCATGGCTGCCCGGCGGATCTTGATGCCGATGGGCACGGCGGCGGCCATCAGCGGCATGCTGACGCTGGTGGCGACCACGCCCAACCTGGTGCTCAACAGCGCGCTGGGCTATGCGGGCTATGAGGGATTCGGCTTCTTCGACTTCACACCGATCGGCGTCGTCGTGCTGGCGGGCGGCATTGCCTACATGTTGTTTGCGCGCAAGCTGATCGACGCAGGGCAGGGGCCGCGCGCCTTGAACCGGCCCAGCCTGGGCGACTGGGCCACCAAGTATTCCCTGCAGAACCGGGCATGCCGCCTGGTCGTGCAGGACGATTCCGACCTCGTGGGACGCCGGCTCGGGCTGTGGGCGGGCGAACTTGGCAAGGCGGCGTTCGTCATCGCGATCGAGCGCAACACGCGGTTTGCGCGGGCCGTCATGCGCCCGACGGCGGACGACGTGCTGGAGGCGGGCGACATCCTGCTGCTCGACATGGATTCAGAGGGCTTCGATATCGACGGCTTTTGCGGCCGGCATCACCTGAAGCGGCTGGCGATGTCCGGCGTGTACTTCACGGACCAGGCCCGCGACGTGGGCATGGTCGAGGTCATCATCCCCTCGGAGTCGCGGCTGGACGGCGCGAACGCGCGCGACTCCGTGGTGCTGGCGCGGCATGGGCTCTTCGTCGTCGGGCTGTGGCGCGGCAAGGAGGCCAAGCGCGACCTGCCGGACGTGAAGATGCGCGTGGGCGACACGCTGCTGGTGGTCGGGCCGTGGGCGGGCATCTTTTCCCTGCAGGCGGAAGAGCACGATCTGGTCAGTCTGGCGATGCCGGTCGAAGCCGATTCGCTGGTGCCGGTTGCCAATCGCGCCATCCACGCGCTGTTCTCGCTGGCGACGGTGGTGTTCCTGATGCTGACCGACTGGGTGCCCAACGTGATGGCGGGGCTGATCGGCGCCCTGATGATGGGCCTCTTCGGCTGCGTGACGCTGGACGTGGCGTACCGGTCGATCAACTGGCGGGCCCTGATCCTGATCGTGGGCATGCTGCCGTTTGCGTTGGCGCTCAAGCGCAGCGGCGGCGTGGATCTCGCCGCACAGTTCCTGCTGCACTATTCGGGCGATTGGGGCATCTACGGGCAGTTGGCGCTGGTGTTCGTGGCGACGGTGACGCTGGGCGTGGTGGTTTCCGGCACGGCCACCGCCGTGCTGATGGGCCCAGTTGCGATCAGCATCGCCGAAAGCCTGCACGCCTCGCCCTATGCGTTTGCGATGACGGTGGCCATCGCGTCGTCTGCGGCGTTCATGTCGCCGGTGTCCACGCCCTCCAATGCGCTGGTCAGCGTGGCGGGCGGCTTCGGATTTGCCGATTACCTGAAGATCGGGACGCCGCTGGCCTTGTTTTCCCTGGTGGTCAGCGTGACGCTGATTCCGATCCTGTTTCCGTCCTGAGGGCGGATGACCCCACCCAGAGGTTCGATCATGTTTGTCAGGACTGGCATTGCAATCACGGCCGCATCGCTGATTCTTGGCGCTTCGCTGGCGCATTCCCATGGCCTGCCCGCGGCGCCGAATGGCGCGCCGCCGCCGACCGCGCAGGCCGCGCCGGATTCGCGGATCCTGTTTGAAAACGTGCGCGTCTTCGATGGCCTGTCGGGCGATCTGAGCCCCGCAAGCAGCGTGCTGGTCCACGGCAACGTCATCGAGAAAGTGTCGAGGGACAAGATTGCCGCTGACGGCGCGCGCGTCATCGACGGCGGCGGCCGCACGATGATGCCGGGGCTGATCGACATGCACTGGCACAGCATGTTCGTGGGCGTGCCGATTGCGGTGGCAATGACGCAGGACCCCACGTATCTCAACATCGTCGCGGGCGTCGAGGCGCGGAAGACGCTGATGCGCGGCTTCACCACGGTGCGCGACCTGGGCGGCTCGGCCTTCAGCCTGAAGCTGGCGGTGGACCAGGGCGTGATCCCGGGCCCGCGCATCTATCCGTCGGGCGCGATGATCAGCGTGACCAGCGGGCATGGCGATTTCCGCTCGATGGCGGACCTGCCGCGCACCCAGGGCGCGCCGGCGTCGCGGCACGACCTGGCGGGCGACAGCACCATTGCCGACAGCCCCGACGAAGTGCGCCTGCGCACGCGCGAACAGCTCATGCAAGGCGCGACGCAGATCAAGCTGACGGGCGGCGGCGGCGTGTCGTCGCCGCACAGCCCGCTGGACGTCGTGACGTTCACCGAACACGAGCTGCGCGCGGCCGTGGAAGCCGCGACGGACTGGGGCACCTACGTCGCGGTGCACGCCTACACGCCCACGGCCATCCAGCGCGCCATCAAGGCGGGCGTGCAGAGCATCGAGCACGGCAGCATGATGGACGAGGAAACGGCGCAGCTGATGGCGCGCGCCGGCGTGTGGCTGAGCACGCAGCCCTTTCCGGACGAACTGGCCGACGCCTTTCCGCGCGGGTCGGACCAATGGCTAAAGGCGCAGGAGGTCTTTGCGGGCACCGATCGGACCTACCAGTTGGCGATCAAGCACAAGCTCAAGACCGCGTTCGGCACGGACATCCTGTTTTCAAGCCAGCTGGCCGAGCAGCAGGGCAGGATCCTGGCAAGCCTGACGCGGTGGTACACCCCCGCGCAGACGCTCATCATGGCAACCGGCACGAACGCGGAGCTGCTGAAACTGTCAGGCAAGCGCAATCCCTATCGCGGCGACCTGGGCGTCGTGCGCGAAGGCGCGCTGGCCGACCTGCTGCTGGTCGATGGCGACCCGATTCAGGACATCAAGCTGATCGGCGATCCGGACAAGAACTTCCTGATCATCATGAAGGACGGGGTGATCTACAAGGATGCAGTGCCGGCTCGCTGAGTTCCTGGTCGATGCCCGGCACGCCGCGCCGGATGTTGCGCGAGTAATCGGCGGGATCGGCGGTGGCGCGGGCGCGGTCCGTGTAGCGGCCCCGGCGCCGGTATTCGCCGGTGCTGTCCGCCCCGCGCAGCGCATTGAGCTTGTACAGGTACTCCGGCAGGTAACCCGATAAAAGCTGGCGGTAGTCCATCGGCAGTCCGGGCACAATGCGCCGCGCCATCTGGAACACGATCGACGTGCAATTGGCGGTCAGCGTGTGATAGAAGCGCGGCGAGGCGCGCAGCCGGTTGGCGGCGTCCACGTAGGCAAGAAAGAGTTCGCGCGGCGCGCCCTTGGGCATGTGGATGCGGTACAGGTAGCCGTCCTCGCCCCGGACGTTCGTGCGCACGCGCAGGCAGTCTGCTTCAGCCGCCGCGATCACGCTCAGCTCGTACTGCTTGAAGAAGCCGCCGATCTCGGAAAACCGGTCGCCCTGCTTGCGGCGGATTTCCACCGAGAACACCACGTGATCGTCGTCGCCGAAGCCGAACGACACCAGTGCGTGGGCGATGGCGGGATGGCCCCAGTACGACAGGGCGACGTCCACGGATTGCAGGGTTTCCAGCGCATAGCGGCGGGTTTCCCAGCGGGGCGTGAAGTCGGTGCGCGAGCGCCAGTCGAAGTTGCGCACGTTGTGCAGCGTGACGGTGCTGCCATCGACGTCGCCATGGGTTTGGCGGGCGACCTCGGCAATCCAGGGGCGGTCGTTGGACGGACGGATGCGCAGCCACCAGCCCAGCAGAACGGCCAGCGCCGCGCCATGCAGAATCAGGCCGGGCCACCAGCGCGGCCACACCAGCCCGGCGAGGGCGGCCAACGCCAACAGCACCCATGCCAGCATCGCGACGAGCTTCCACACCGATGAAAGCGGCGCGCGGATCCATAACGCCAGCGCACCCCAGCCCGCTTCCAGCGCAATGGCGATGCCCAACAGGATGGAAGCCGTCATTGCGCTCCTTGGGCGGCGGTAGCGCCGCGCACTGCAATCAGAAGGTGCCGACCGTGACCAGTCGGTCGGATTCGAACATGGCGGCCGGGGAGATGATGGGTTCTTCCCACGGGATGTTCTTGCCGTAGCGTTCCCGCATCTTGGCCTGCACGGCTGGCGATGTCAGATCGAAGCTCTTCAGCGGCGCCAGCGCGCCCACCTTCACGTCCAGCACGCGCTGATAGATCTTCCACACCAGTTCGGAGCAGTAGATCTGATCGTCCGACCAGGCGAACACCAGATCGTAGGGCTTGCCGACGTAGGCGGCGCCGGCCTTCGCCAGCCGATCGCGCGCGTCGGGCGTCAGCAGCGACGTGTCGCGCAGCCGCTTGACCACGTAATGGCCGCGCTCGCCTTGCGCGGCCCATTGGGAGAGGGGGGTGTAGCTGACGCGTGCCGCGGCCTCAAGCACGTAGGGCTGGCCTTGGCGCGTCACGATCATGCCCATGTGGCTGTAGGGCGAATGTGTGGCTTGCTGGATGGCCAGGCTTTGCGCCGACCGGGATTGCTGGAACACCATGTCGCCGGTCTGGATGTCGGGCGCCGCGGCGGCCGCCATGGAGAGCGCGGACAGCGTCGTCAGCGCGGCCGCACAGACCGTTGTTGCCAGCCTCACGAGCGAGCCCGTCCGGCCGCAGGTGTCTGCTTTTTTGCGCGCGGCTTGGCCGCGGGTTTTTCTTCCTTGGGCGGCGTGTCGAACTCTTGTTTGTTGCGTTCGCCGCGTGGCGTGTTTTCAGGGTGGGGTTTGGGAAATGCCCAGGGCTTCGTTTTCTGATCCATTGCATGTACTCCTTGCACAGGCGGAACAGTAGCATTAGCCGGTGGCCCTGAGTAAGTGAGGGTTGACGTCAATATTCATCACATCGTGATATGAAGGCGAAAAATGTCCGCCGCGCGTCATTGGGTCTTAGGTATTTCCGTGACCCAGATGCGGTCGAACTGCTCGCGGACCCGGCGCGCCCAATCGTCGATGGCGCTTTGCACGTCGGCGGCGGTGGGCTTGCGGTTTTCCGGCAGGTTGCTGCCCGTGACCGCGCCCAACGATGCGATCAGCAATTGATTGGTGGTGGCATCACGCGCGGAGGCTTCGATCAGCAGCCGCGCGGATTGGTCGCGCAGGCCTGCTGCCTTGGCGGTCTGGCCCAGCACATAACCGATCGGCACGTACTCGCCCGGCCATACCCAGATGCGGCCGCCACATCATTCTTCTGGCCATGCGAAAACGCTGTCGTGCCGGACCCGGCCAGCGCTACGATGGGTGGGTGCACATAGAAGGGGGGAAACTCTATGGACACCGCCAACGAATGGTATGCCGCGGTCAAGGAATGGCAGCGGGCACGTGACGAACTGACCGACGCAATCGCCGCGATCCAGTGGCCCAGTCCCACGCCCGGTTGCCTGGAAAACTACGACCGCGCCTTTGCGCATGAGACCGAGGCGCGCGAGCACATGAACGCCGCCTATGAGCGATCCCGACGATAGCGCCCGAACGGCCTGACCGGCGTTGGGCGGCGCGCCATGGGCATGGCTCCATGAAAGGCTGATTGTGTGGCTCTTTCAGTGGTGCCACGTGCGCGGTATGTTGTCGCTTTCCTACCTTTTCCCTGCGCCGCCATCATGTATCTGCCGTCCGCCTTCCGCGAAGATTCGCTGGACATCCAGCACGAGTTCATCCGCGCCCACCCGCTAGGGGTCGTCTTCACCAGCGGGGAGGGCGGGCTGATGGCCAATCACATCCCCTGTCTGCTCTATCCCGACGGCCCGCACGGCGTCCTGCGCCTGCACGTGGCGCGCGCCAATCCGCAGCTTGCCGAGCTGGCCGCGGGGCGCGAATGCCTGGTCGCCTTTCATGGCGCGCAGGCCTACATCACGCCGTCCTGGTACGCGACCAAGGCTGAAACGCACAAAGTCGTGCCGACCTGGAACTTCGTGGCCGTGCACGTGTGGGGCACACCGGTGATCCAGGATGATCCGGCCTGGCTGCGTGCCCAGCTCGAGGCGCTGACCGACAGCCAGGAGAAAGCGCGCGTCCAGCCGTGGCGCGTGGACGAGGCGCCCGCCGACTTCATCGCGGCGCAGATGCGCGCCATTGTCGGCATCGAGATTCCCATTGCCCGCATCGAAGGCAAGTGGAAGGTCAGCCAGAACCGCAACGCGGCGGATCGCGAGGGCGTGGCCGAAGGCCTGGTCAGCGAACGCGGCGATGCGGTCATGGCCGGTCTGGTCGCACGGCGTGGCGGGAGCGCCTGAGGCATCAGCGCGCGCCGCGCTTCGCGTGCGCGCCACGGCCGACCGCAAAGCACACGATGGCGGCACCTTGCAGCAGGGCAGCCGCCGCCAGGAAGCTGGGCAGGGCCAACCCGGATGGCTGCAGCAGTGAACGCAGTGCGCCGAACGCCGCGGGCGCAAAGGCATAAGCGCCTTGCGACAGCGCGACGATCAGCGGCACGACGCGTGACGCCTGCTCGCGGGCAAACTCCGTCTGCGCGATCAGGGGCGGCAGCGATGTGGCGTTGCCGATACCCGACCCGAACAGCACGACGCCCGCCCACACCGCCCATGCATGGTCGGCGGCCAGCATCAGCACCAGCGACCCGGCAATCTGCACGGCATACGCCACGCAGGCAATCTTGCGGCGGTCTGCCCCCGGCGGCATCAGCCAGCCGACCAGCGAGCGGCCCGCGATGGCGCTGGCGGTGGCCAGTCCCATTGCCAGGCCTGCCGTCTGCGCGCCCAATAGCGGCGCCAGCAGCGACAGCAGGTGAGCGATCAAACCGATCTGGGCAAACAGCCCCAGCGCCATGCCGGCGGCCAGCGTCACGAATGCCCGGTCGCGGCGCAGCTTGGCCGCAAGCGCGGGTGCGGGCGGTGCGGCGATTGCAGATTGGTAGGGCGGCTCTCCGTCGGGCGACGAATCACCGTCCGGCGCCTGGCCGAGCTGCTGCGGGGTGACCTTGAATACCTTGTGCGACAGCACGGCGATGACGGCGACCATCGTCACGCCGATCCACAGCGCTGCCTGCGCAAAGCCGGCCTGCGCAATCAGGAACACCCACAGCGGCGAAAAGACGATGCCGCCCACGCTGGCGCCGTTGTACGCCATGCCCAGGGCGGCAGGGCGCCGGCGGACGAACCAGGGGGCGATCAGCGCGTTGACGGCCGCGGCGCCCAGCGTCACCCAGCCCATTCCGCTTAACACCGCTGCGCCATAAAGCTGCCACGGCGCCTGCGCCACCGCCCATCCCGCCACACCCAGCGCCAGCGTGGGCGGCATCGTCGTTTAGCCGCTGTGGGTGTTCCTGATTGCGCAGGCCGGCTTTGCGCAGGCAGCGCTGTGGATCGGCG
>NZ_JCBANC010000085.1:0-19547 GCF_059760815.1 Achromobacter sp. 1012554356
CCTCCATTTCTGTCTCTACCCCCCCGGCGCTTCAACAGAGATAACGCCGCGCTCGCGCTGCGCATTAGAGAAAAAGCCAACCGATGAAGCTCGCCGGATCGGCCGGATGACACGGCGTCCGACTAGCCAGTTTTGATCATGACTATCAAGGCACTTGGTCTACCAAAGAGTGGAATCTCTGCCACTCGCCAGGCATACGTATGAAGGAAACGGGCTATGTGCATCAACTATCAAGCTGGGCTTTACAACGATCCCGAAACCGGTCGCACCCGCTGGGGCGTCTGCTGCTCGAAGACGCATGTGTGGTACTTCGCAACGCGCTATGGCGAAGCCCACGCACGGGCGTTGGCGACGCGCATGAACTCAACCAGTCAACATTGAGAGGACGCCATGCAACCAGTTCAACTCATCCTGTTCAGTGATGGGACCGAAGCAGTCCAACATCATGCACCTCGCAATACGGCACATGACTTTCTCCTGCCAGAGCAATCCGATAACGTCTTGATCCAAGAGCTGATGGACGCGGGCGCTTGGTCCGACATCGCGCGTCTCGAAGACGCAAGGGACAGCTATAGAAGAGAAGTCATTGAGTGCAAGTTCACGCAAGACGAATTCATTGCCCATGAATACAAGGTCGCCCTCCAGCTCACCGCTGAAAGGCTCAGATCCTTGACCTTAGGATGATCCATCCACAAGTACGAAACCCGGCCTCTCTTTGAGAGCCGGGTTTTTTTTCGCCCGCGAAGTGAATGCGCAGCCCAAATCCGGAACGCGTTCGATATAATTTAGTTGCTCAACTAACAATGCATTATTTCAGGGCTTAGCCGCCTTTGACACACATACAGAGGTATCCGATGAAGTCTTCCTTCCCTCCTATCATCGCTATCGACGCTGGCCGCAGCGCGACCAAAGTGGCCTATACCTGCGGCACCGAATCCGGGGATTTCATCTTCCCGTCCGTTGTCACCAAGGCCCGACATTTGAGCAATGAGCAAACTGCGCTCAACGCCGAAAAGGATACGGTGAAGGTCGATGGTGAAGAGTACTTCGTGGGCCAGACCGCCATCGAGCAGACTGCTGGAGCCTCGTTCGTCGGCCTGAATGACGACTGGACCAACCAGACCGAATACAAAGCCCTGGTCGCCTCAGCGATGCGGCGCGTCGAACAGCGTGGCGTCAAGTTCACGGCTGAACCCCTCATCGTGGTTGGAGCGCCCTCCAACGTGTTTACCGCTCAGCGCAAGGCCATCGCTGAGCGCACCCAGCAAGCTGTTGGTAAGTTCGAGGTGATGGTACTTCCTCAGGCGGGCGGAGCGTACTACTCGTACGTCTTCGATCAAGAAGGGAACATCCGGATCGACCAGATGTTCGAGAACGGCCCCACCTCTGCCCTGCGCAACTACGCTGTGGTCGAGGTCGGCCACTTCTCGACCGACTATATCTTGTTCCTGAACTCGAACGTCAATGAAAGCACGTTCCAATCGACCAGCGGGGTTTTCGAAGCCTACGGCGAGCTGGACAAGCTTCTCAAGGAAGCCAGAATCAAGACCAACGCCTCGGTTCTCAATGATGCATTCATCAAGGGCAGCATCAGCTACTACGGAAAACCGATGGACGTGAAGGACAAGGTGAAGATGGCGCTGCTGCCATTCGTTGACAAGGTGCGGAACAAAACCCAAAGCCTGTATTCGGATTACGAGCAATCCCTCTCCGGGATCCTCATCGGCGGCGGCGGCGCGCCTCTCGTCACTCCAGACCTTCAACGTCTTTACCCCCACGCGCATATGCTGGAGAACCCGCGCATGGCGGTTGCCTACGGGTTCCTTGCGTTTGCAAAGGCCCGGGTCAAGAACCGCGAAGCGAAAAAGCTGCGCGCAGCCTAACCTCGGCAAAAGGAAGGAGCATTCTTCTGGCTCGGCCTCCAGCGCTGAGTCGAATGCCCTTGGTTCAGAAGCTCGCACATAATGAACCCCATGCGCTGTCGTGGGGTTCGACGCGCTGGAGCTTCACAGGGAAAAATGAGCATGAAAAAATCGGAATCAGGCGAGGTCCATTGGCTGAATCTGCGGTACACCGAGCGTCAATGCCCGGGTATGAACGACATCCTCGCCTCGATCCCTGGCCAGCAAAGCGCGCTGGTCAGAGGGATTGTTTATCAATGGTGCTTGGAACACCAGGAGGCGGGAACGCTGATCCCGGCGACCTTGGCTGTGCTGAACGGACCGGGCGTCAAAGGGAAGCGCGGCTTACGACGAAGCGGTGCCAAGAAGGCGTCGATTCCGGCGTCACCCGCCCACACCATGCCGCATGCAACTCCGCATCTTGAAAAGGTTGAACAAGCGCCGCTACCGGCAGCCGCGACAGATGCGTACCGTCCCGAGTTGCCTCCAGTGCAGGCGGCGTCCCCAGCCGCCGTACCTCCACCACCCGACATTTCGCCTGCTGCCGTTCCGCAAGCGTTCGGGCAGCCCGACCTTGCACCATCGAGCGGGACGGCGGCGGACGCACTTTTCGACATGTTCGACGATTAGGCCCGGAGAACGACACCTCGCAGCGCAGAAAAAAAGCCCGCAGATTCGCGGGCTTTTTTTATCTAAACACCACTCACGAAACACCAATCATGAGTTGCGGATCGGTATTGGGTGGCATTGCGATGATCATGTAGCCGATGGTGCAAGGGACGGCATTCTCGTGCCCCTCTTTCGCGACGATGCCCTGATGAGCAACGACCGAGTGCAGCACATACCCCTTGTTCAGCAACTCGCCGACGTGTTGATTGAGCTTTTCGGCAACTTGCGTGATCGAAGCGTCCGGAGGGGTTGCGAAGAACGAAGTGACGTGAGTGGTCATGGAAGTCCTTTATTATTATTGGTGTCACGGTACTAATCTGCGTCCCAAAAAATATACCACAACAACGGGCAAGATGGTACGAAATTGTGGCTGGCACGAGTATCCCTATTTGATCATGACTATCAAGGTACTTGGTCTACAAAGAGTCCCCGCAGGGACTCGCCAATCGCACGCACTGGGATAGAGAATCATGACGAATAAGATGACTGAAGAAGGGATTCTGACGAATCATCAACAAGGAAATGTCCAAGACATGACCGAAAAGAGGAAGGCTGAAAACCAGAGTCTGGCGGATGCCAAGGCACCCTCTGAACTTCAAGTGGCCTTGACGGGCAAGTTCGTGGCGGAGACTGGCTTCATTGGCGGGCCGCAAACGGATAAGGCGAAAGCCGAGGCTCATTTGGCAGACCGCCGTGCTGTTGAAGCGGACGCTGGCACTGAGAAGTTGCTGTTGGACGCTGCGGTATCGGAACGTCGTATTGGTGAAGTCGATGCGAGCGCGGCAAAGCTCAAAGCTGATGCCAACTTCGTGTCGGGGGCACAGACGAGCAAAGCTACGGCTGAAGCGCATCTTGCAGAACGTCGTATGGGCGAAGTCGATGCGAGCGCGGCGAAGCTCAAAGCTGATGCCAACTTCGTATCGGGCGCACAGACGAGCAAAGCTACGGCTGAAGCTCATCTTGCGGAGCGTCGTATGGGCGAAGTCGATGCAAGCGCGGACAAGCTCAAAGCTGATGCCAACTTCGTATCCGGCGCACAGACGGACAAAACGAAGGCTGAGGCGGCTCTCACCGAGGTACGGCGTTTGGAAGCGATGGTAGAGATCAAGCGACTCGAAAGAGACATCGCCAGGATCGAAGCAGAGCGCCATGAGCGCGAAGCCAACGCTGAGTTCACCAAGGGGCCTCGCTCCTATCGTGAACGCCAAGATGGGCGAGCATCGAAGTCCATCGCGGTCAAAAACTACGCATCGATGTTCTCGGTGCTATTGCAGCTTGCCATCGTCTGCGGTATTGGATACTTCTTTATCAGAGTACTCGGCTTCGGCAAGTACATCTTCTGAAAGCCAAAACCCCCCAAAGATTTTTTCTTTGGGGGGTTTTTTTTTGCCTACGATGGGTTGACCTACTTGCGCAAGTTCTCGTTTCGCGGTCCGCTATGCTCTTCATGCGAGGCGGGGTCGCCCGACGTTGAGCGATGATCGAGTTCACCAGCCCCCACAGCTTTATTCACGTCTGATGGGTTCGGATCATTGGAATGCTCATCACTCCTGCTGCCTCCAAAACCGGCCGGGGCGGGTGGGACCGAAGCCGACCCCGACGCTTCATCGCTTCGGCTTGGGAGCGTCGCGACCGGAAGCGGCGCGTCTGCAAAAGACGACCTGCGCGGCGGCGTCGAACTGTTTGGCTCGTTAGAAGGGCTTCCCGCGCCGGAACCGAAAGGCACTACTGGCGGCGGGAGCGGAACACTTGCGTTAACGGAGGAAGCATCGGCGCTGCGGGACACGGGAGCCTCACCGGGCGGCGGTAGCTCTGCGCCGCCTTGCCCAGAACCGCGCGCAGGCACTGGCGGCGAAAGCGGCGCACCCGAGTTAACGGCAGAAGCCCCGGCGCTGTGAGACACTGGCGCGGATACATCATGGTTGACCAATGGCAACTGTGAACCGGCAGTGGCCGAAGCCCGGTTAGCATAAGCGTCAGACCCAGTTCGCTGCGCGGACTGGGAGTTCGGCACAACACCCTGCGAAGCTGCTGCCGCTGATCGAGCATTGAACGCAGAATTCGCGGCTGCTTCATTGCTCTTGCGGGTTATGTCATCGATCTTCGCATTGTGCTTGGCGTAAACGTCGGCTTCAGCTTGAGCCAAGTTCGCCTCGCGCTCCTGTGGAGTGTTCCCGCGCACGTTCTCCGGACTTCTCACTTCAGCGAGATCGCGCTCCAACCACTCTTGTTGCACAGACGCCGGTGGGATAGGTTGAATAACTTCGCCTTTGCTCAGTTCGGCATCCCGATATGCCTGCGCAAGCCGCGCATAATACTCTTCCTTATCCTTTGGCGGTTGATAAATATTCTCTCCCGCTTTCTGGAATTCGGTTTGTGCCGCGACGGCTTCACGAGGTGTCATCCGATTGTGGTTCAGAACCCCGTCAGCGGTCGCCTTCATCGATTGATCAATGCCGAGATCCACGCGACGCTTGATACCTTGATCAAGATCGTTACCGCGTGCCATCTGATCCTGGACTTGCTCTGTCGATTTCAAAGTGGCGTGTCCATTTCCCGCGCCGGGCATCGTGTCTTCCACCTTCGCGCGGTGATGGTTCGGATCCATGTTGGGTTGTGCGGCTTCAGCGTTACCAGACACCCCTTTCAGAGCGTTGGCGTCGCTGATATTCATTGGCCCAGTGCTGAAAAGATCAGCTACGATGTTCGAATACGCCACCCCATCACCCATGGCGCGAATCGTCTGAAGCTGCGCCATTTCAGTCATCGAGTTGAAGTTTCCGCCGTTGCTACGCCAATCATCCAGCTTCATACGGGTGTTTCCTTCTACGGCGGCTGCCCCCCACCGCTCCTTCAGCTCGTTATAGGCTTCGTTAATCTTCCTGTCGATTCCCTTCCCTGACGTGCCAAGCTCTCGGTCACGTTCAAGTTTGCTGCCCAAAACGGACACATCAGCCGTCTGCTTGCTATCAACCATATTCGCACGGGTTGAAAGCTCGGAGTAGGAACGCGTAAGTGACTCGGAGCGCGAAGCCGTTTCAGAAAAGCCGGACGCCACTTCACGAGCTTCCGTGTTCGTCATCGAACTGTCATGCGTAATCCCGCTGGCCACTTGCCGTCCTGTGTTTTCTGCGTAGGAACTCATACCGGAGAGTACGTTCGACAAGGCATCCTGAACAGCCTTGTTTTCCGCCCCGTCAACAGCTTTCTTCCATGCGGCGGAGAACGACACTCCATTCCCGAGCAGTTCGAAAGCCGTTTTCGCCCTTGCTTCCGCCTCACCCGAATCGCGCTCGCTCATCTGGCTACCCTGAGCATATGAACGCATTTTGGTAAGACCCGCCTGGAACATGTCACCCACCGTTACAGTGGAAGTCGTGCCATCCGAGTTGGTAATACGTGTCGAACCGCTTTTAGCATCTTGAGCTTTAACCATTTGCGAAAACTGATCAGCGGTCTGAAGCTGGCTGGCAGCAGCTTCGGCGCGCCTGCTCTCAACTGCCGACCCCAGAGCATCGCCAACGCTAACTTGTTCGTAGGTCGTTGCAGCGGTACGTTGCCCGGTCTGGGTATTGCTCTGGAACTCCGAGTCATGCTTCATAACCGGTGCAACATCCACGGTATTCGGAGCCACATTTTGCTCTTTCATGTAGTCGTTGTTCGACAACCGCTGTGCAAAGCTCGAAAGAGCAAACATACTTCCGGTCATGAAGCCAAGCGTTATAAGGGGGGTGGCCGCCAGCAAATCGCTGGCCAGAGCCAAGCTACTCTGGAGTCCTGAAAAATAGGAATCGTAGTTCTCGATGGTCAACGCCTGAAGGCTGCTCATCCTCATCTTGTCTACGACCATCCAATTGATGAACGCGTTGATGATCGCTACGAATGGCAGCCAAGAGAACACCCAGGCCCCAAACAAGAAGTATTTCCCGATGAAGCTTACCGCTCCAGCACCGCGAATAATGCCGTACAAGAACGCGACGACACTGAATGCGAAAAACAGCAATTGCAGAATCGTCATCGCCGGAAGCATCATGTTGGAGAACCATGATCCGCGACCTGCGGCATCGACCTTGTACTGTTCCATCGAATCGTGCATCGATTGAGTGCAGAGCATCTGGTCCGCCGCGCTCAAGTAATTGGCTGCACAACCGAACGCGTCAACAACAACGCTGCGCATTAGGGAGTTCTTCATGTACTGCTGCGCGCTTTGAGCTGAAGCGCCGACCTCAAGCTGGAACCCATTCGCAGCCGTCATCGCGTCAGACCACGACCAACGCCCGTTAACGGAGTTCCGATTTGCTTCGCCCATGTTTTGGTTAATGAGGCGATCCACGTCCGACGAGGGATTTGCGCCAGTACCACTCGCAAACAGCGCGTCCATTCGAAGGTCAAGCAGCGTCTTAGCCTCGGCACAAGTAACAACCACGCCATCTTGTACAGCAGCGATTCCTGAGCCGGACTGTCGTAAGAAGACTTTTACGAAGCCCCCATCCTTTCCGTTCTGTGTCAGGAAAGTGGCGACATCGGCGGACTGAGACATGCCGCCAGTGGTGGATGCAGTGTTGTACAGGCAGCTACCGATGTAGTTAAACCACGATTGATAGGCCTCGGGAGCAACCTGTTGCAACCCACCGCGCATCGAAAGCATGAGCTTCAAAGGCGTTACGAAACCGTTTTCGCTCACTGCCATCGTAGAACCGGTCGTGCTTTGATACGCCGTGTCAATAGCACGAAAAATGTCGTGGTTCACCCCGGAGAAAATCGAGGCAGGCAGAGCAAAAATCAACGGAACGTTGTCAATCGGCGTGACATTCTGCTGACCGTAAATGTCCTGCACCGTGACCCTCGTCGGCACGAATGCCAGAAAGGACAGGATAACCATCACAATCGCGTGCTCAAGCCACGTATGCGATTTCATCAGTCCTGAGCCAACGTTCTTTTGGATGTAATACCACGCACCCGTGAGTAGCGCAAACATCGATCCCATAAAGATGACGGACCGAACTAAGTCGCCATCATTAAAAATCATAGCTACGCCGTTTAGGGTGGTGTAGAAGTAATCACCCCCGCCCGTCACATAGATCGTAAAGTTCGGCATCGTCGCAACCTATTAATTCTGACGTGCAATCGGGCGCGGCTTTTCGTAAGTCTTCAAAGCACGCTCGACATACTCGGCCAACTGGTTGTACTTCGGGATATGGTTTTCTGCCTCTTTCAAGGCGTCCTGTTTCATTTCGTGAAGCTGTTTCACCACATCCTGAACGAACACGGGGACCGGCTGTTGCCCGCCACCGGAATATGCGGTCCGCGCCGCCCGCTCGAACGTGTCCAAATACATCATGTAATAGTCGTTCGAGATAATCGGAATTAGGTCGTCAGCGACCTTCGCCGCAAGGTTCGAGTCATGCAAAGTTTTCAACAGCAGGGTGACGGCAGGGCCGCGCACCGACGCCATAAAGTTCTTCTGTTCGGCGGTCAGGGAGCAAGCTGCGGTGGTGCTATCGCTGCAATAGAAAAGCTTCGAAATGATCGAATTCGCTTCGGGAGCTTGCGCCATGCCCTTGTCATGGCCAAAGAACATCTTGCTCACGTAGCCATAGATTCCCTTGAAATCACTTCCCACGGTGACGTAGCTGATCTTGTCGCATGCGCCGTCCGGAACGGTTGAAACCCCGCCCGTGACTTCCTCGCAGCGCATTTTTTCAATTACTTGGCTGCTGTCTTTTTGAGGCCCCTTCTTCAGAATCGATAGCACGATAGTCGGGGGATGGTTGCTGTCCGCTAACGTCGCACTCCGGCCATCACTGGTTGAACTACTGGTATTCGGCTGCGTTCCAACGATTCGTGTGCCGATTACTGACATAACAAACTCTTTGTTGGCTTTCGCGTTGTTCTCGCCGGTTATGGGATCGGGCAGCGTGTCCGCGACATGGGACCGCCCCAGCGCTTTCCAAGTCCAATTTCCGACTTCTGCGAATTTTTGATCTGCCGCAGCTTCTTTCGTCGATTTTTGTGAGTCGGTGAACCACCCGTCAGTGTAGGAAGCTAACGTGTCGGCAAATCGACCCAAAGCAGTCTTCTCGCCCACAACGGCTGATTTTGTCGTGGATTCGATCCCCATGTAGCTGGCCGCGCTGTTGACGATGCTGCTCGCGATGGCGCATGTATTCGCATTCCCAATGTTCATCGCCTGAACTATGGCTTGAAAGTCCTGCATGATCGCGCCCAAGGCCGGGTTGATAGCATCAATGGCGGCTTTGAACGCGACACCGACTGCATTCATTGCGATGCTACGAAACAGTGCGATTAGTTGTTCACTGTTGATGAAGCTGAAGGAGCCACCAAAAAAGTCGATGCCGCCGCAGCCCGCAGACAAGCGTGGCGGATCGAACGCGATGATGTTGATATTCTTGATCGGCCCCCGAATGCCGATACCGCCGCCAGCCCAACCGCTGCGAAGCGTCGTTTGAAAGTTACCCGCACTGGTAACGTTTGCGAACATCCCCTCAAGCTCGTCGCTCAGCTTCGCGTGTGCGGAGTTTGAGAAAAGCAGCGCGCAGAAGACCATCAATGCGAAAGACGCCACGGTCAGTTTAAGCCGTGCGCAGAGTAGCGAAATGTTCATCATATTTTATTGATCCAATTCGAAATTCTTGCCGCCAATCTTCTCTTTCAGACGCTTGACCCAAACTGCCGGATCTTCGCTTGCCCCTTCGCTGAGCTGTTCGGTGGTAAGAACGCCTTTCTTATAAACATTAATTTGCTGCTTGTATTCATCGGGAAAGATGTTGTTTGAGTCTGCTGCGACCAAAAGGCGTTCCGTTAACTGGTCTTCCGCCATCAGCCCTTGCGAAACGATCAAGTATGTCGCGGGCGGAACCACAAGCACGGTCGTGGGAGTCATCTTGATCCCAAGCTCCTGAGCCTTTCCATTGTTGTTGTAATGCTCTGCCACGTTCGGCAGCCCTTTACCGTTCATCGATATAAAGCGGGTATTGAAGTTATGCCGCTTCGCCACCGACTGGATAATTCTTGACTGGATGTGGCAAAAATCGCATGTCGAATCGAAGAACATCCATATGCCCGCTCGCGTGCTCAAGTAATCCAACGCGTTTGCTTCGCCATCCTTTGCGCGTTGAAGAAAATCTTTTTTTGCGAAGGTGGACAGGGGCACCCTATTGTTTTCATCAAGGAACGGATCATTCGCGACGACATGCTTCGTCTTCTCCGCGTAGTTCTGCGCTTTGTCGAGGGCGACGCGTTGGGCGTACAAATACGCCGACACATTGTCTTCTGTCGGATTGTCGATGGCGCGATCCAGCAGAATTGGCATGTTCTTACGCAGCCATGCTACTGAGAATGCCTCTAGCTTTTCGGGCTTTTGATCTTTGGATCCCTTGGCCTCCGACTTTTCATCCTTGTTCTCAGCAGCTTCATCGGACGCGAGTTCTTCCGGGACCACTGCGGGCGGATCCTTGTACCAGAACCAGCCTTGTTCCTTCTCTGTAAAGTACCCCTTGCCGAGCGGATCGCTCAGGCGGGCCGATGTACTTTCGCTGTCAGCCGCCCGACCGGTCGGCGTGGCCCCTCGCTCGGTCTGTTGCGAGAGTACGACCCCATGACATGTCAGCGCCGCGAACGCCGCAACCACAACAAAACGTTTCATCATCGGCTATGCGTTATTTTAATGCTTGAGTTTACTTCAAAAAATGGCTGTCACTCGCGCATTGATTTCGCGCTGGTCAATGAACCCGTAGTACCTTCCGTCGTAGGAGTACTCTGTAGTGCCCAACAGAAGCACTTTGCCGTCCGGCACGATGGCGCTCCTATCGAGAGAACCCTTAGGCTTCTGAAGCGTGCCCATAAGCGTGAGGTCGCCCCATTTCGCACCGTTGATGAAAACCTGATCCTCTGACACGTCAACCTTGTCGCCAGGTAGGGCCGCGACTACCTTCACAATTCTTTTGCCATCGAGTTCGCGCCTCTGCATGATGTTGTCATGGGCTGTGAATGCAACGAGCTGACCGCGTTCAAGTTCTATGTTGGGTATCCCGGTTGCCGGTGAACCAACCCTTCCAGGGGAGAATAGGTAAAGGGTATACGGCAGGCATTTGTAGTCCTGCAAGTCAAGCCCGAGCTGGAAGCGCTCCCGCAGAACGGGAGCAACCGTTCTTGGCACACCTATAGTCAGAAGAATCATCAGAATGACACAGGGAAACACCCAGCGACGCGCAAAAAATGTGCGCAGCCTCCCCTCGTTTGCCTCAGGCACGATGGCCTCTTCATTCTTTGACACAGCGGCCATTCTGCTCACCCGAGTCCATTCCCACCGCTTTGATCGCCGCCTCACTGTTGCGAGGCCGCAATTGGCGAAGTTCTAGCAATCATCGAGAAACGAGACTTAGGTTAAGTCGTTGCGCGACAGTCTCAGTGATATCAAGGCGCTCCGGCGATGCGATAACCGCATTACGGTTCACGACGACGTAGCCCGCCTCCCTGTAGTCATTCAATACCGAGTTAAGCGTGATGGCGAATTGCTCGGTTTCAGCCACAATGCTTTCGAATTCAGAAATACCACTTGCCAGCAAAGCCTCCTTCTTCGCATGCTGAAGCGCATACGGATCGATCACGAGCACCGGAGGCAACGCTTCAGCTTGGTCATGACGATCCCAAGCGAACCAGCCATTTACCATTACTGAGAAAATCACAGTTAGCATGAGCAGCGAGTTGGTAACGCTACGACGCTGATGCACGTCGCCCTTCTGCGCGGCAGTAAGCGACGCGGTGTTATTACTTTGGTTCTCAGACATATGATCCCTTTATGCCAGTGCCTCAGCGTGGTCTTCTTCATCCTGCGTATGATCGACCGCTTCGAACCCGGCCCCTCGTGCGGCACGGCTCCGAATAAAATGCTTGATCGCGTCAACTGCCTCCATTCCGTTCTCCATCAAGCGCGAAACCTCAGTCCGTTCGTCTCCCTTCGTACTAACCATCACGTTGAAAAACTCCGACAGCACGAGCCGGTACACGCCATAAGTCTTGTCCTGGATAAACATGAATTCAGCGTAATGCCCCGGATGCGTATGAACGCTCATCAGTTCACGCGCCGCATAATCATTCAGGCCAAGCACCTTAGCGTCAATCGCCTTCTGAATTGACTCGGTGTTTTGTTTAAGGATCAATTTCCAGGCCGTGTTCGCCAAAATACTTGACCCGCTGGGTGATTCCGCAATATCCATGACCGATTGCGTTACGCAAATGGCTGAACCGTGATCTTTGCGGGCGCGGGCGTAGACTTCTTCGATCCCTTTGGACATGATTGGGTCATGCAGCCATTGCTTAGCCTCTTCGATGATTAGCACCTTGCGCCGACCGTCGTTGAGCGCTTTCATGCCTCGGTTGATGTTGGCGAACAAGAGAAGCGCGATCACATCTTTCAGGTGCGGCAGAGTTTTTAGCTCTCCCATTTCCATCACAATGAAGTCCGCGTGAAAGTTGATGTTCGCTTCGCCGTTGAACCACTGAGAAAACTGCCCGCTGGCGAAAGGATAGAGCTGCCGTCCTAAATCCTGCGCGAGTTGGTCATCCTGTTGTACGAGGAAATCGCGAACATCCGCCACGGTGGCGCTATTCCCCATCGTTTCGAACGTTTGCTGGATCGCAATTTCCAGTACTGGAAGCTCCTTGTCGGAGAGGCTGTCATTGGGCGCGGCCATCTTCGCGAACAATGTCTTCAGAAGATTCATTTCCTCTTTCAGCTCGCCCTCACCAATTGAGCTGAACGGATTCAGGCAGATAGGGCTATCCGGACGAAAAGTGATGTATTGCGCACCAGTGACCTTCGCCGTCTTCTCCAGTGACTTTCCGTCGTCTACCACCCAAACCCTGGCTCCGCTGGCCAACTGATCCAACGCCAAGATCTGCACAGTCACTGACTTTCCTGCCCCGGGTTCAGCAAACACAATCCCGTTGTAGTTAGTGTTTGACTGAAAGAAATCGATAATTGCAGGCTCTCCGCGCCGTGTGAGCACAAGCGTCCCGTACGGACTAGGCGCAAATTTATAGTCGCCATACAACGGCATGAAGCACACTGCATGCTTTACACCCATCGCGTGCATTCGGTACAGGCCCTGGTATCCCTGCTCGGATCCATTCAAAGGGAGAGCCTGTTCGAAAACCGGCTGCAAAATTCGCTTATCCGGTTGAATACGAAATTTTCGGCCGAATCCTCCGAGCGTTGGGTAGTAGGTGGTCAGTCCCGTGGCGATTCGATCAAGCTCCCGCTTCGTGCGGCCATACACTACGATTGACAAATTCACGTCAACCGCCACGCCACCATTCCGATTGATTTCATCGGAAAGAATATCGACACCCTCTTTCTGGTCGTAGATCGTCGGCATAAATTTGACGATACTTGGCGAGTATTGCGAATCGATCTGTTGCTTTCGAACAGCAATATGTTGCTTTGCCTTTTGTTGATCCTTGTAAATCAGCGTCAACGCGACATAGAACGGACCGTTTATTTGTCCAATCATCCCGCGAGGATGACCCACCATGTCGTTCATGATGAAGGGGCTGGCGAGCTTCGGGTACTTGTCCACGCTGAGCACGCGAGCGAAATGTGAGTCGTCGTTAAACGAGATCGTATCCATTCGTGGACTGCCAAACCGCACGCTAGACGTGATAGGAAGAATCTGCTCGTTTAGCGGAACCGTGTCGCTATGAGCATCCACCGAGTCAAATTCTGACTCGAAGGGGTTATATACGCTTCGCACATATTGCCGATACTCTTCCTCGTTAAGCCGACGAAAGTACAGTTGAGCAGCCGCAAGCGCGTCGAACGTGTGATCGATCAACTCCATCAGCTCCTGCTTTTCCGACTCGCGAAGTCGGAAGCTTCGCACAGGAACCTTGATACCGAAGAAAACCCGGCGTTTGTTTAGCAGATTTTGAGTTGAACGGACGAGGGGAACATTCTTTCCTGTGCGAAAGTAATCAGCGTGGGCGCTTGCAAGCTCTTCGTATATTTTCCCGTGACCCAGCTTCCCACGCTGATACTCGGCGATGGTATTTTCGGTATCGACGTTTGAGAATTGCGTGATCTGCACGACAGTACCAGCCGGAAAATCGACGCTCAATGCCGTCTTGATCTTCTCCATCAATGCTTCGTCGATCCCTGAGATTGGCTGCATCACGCCAATAGCGCCCATATGGGATTCCCCGCTATCGCCGTTGTTGAAGTAAAGCCATGTCCCGGTTTTTGTATCCTCGAAGGCCTTCACGTTGATGTTGCGGTGCGGGTACGAATTCTTATTGCGGAAGAACATGATTAAAGCCTCAACTGCATGCTAGCCAACAGAGAAAGGCCGGGATCGAATCCCGGCCCCCCAAGCTCCAGAGGGTGTAGGAAGCGACTTAACCGGTCACGCCTGCTGCCACCGACATGATCACAGGCATGCCGACACCATTCGCCGACACGACCACATCCAAGAAGATGCCGAGGGTGACACCGATGCCAAGGCCCCAGATCAAGGGCATGAAGGCGCGAGTCGCTACTGCGCCGATGAGGCCGGAAAGGAAGGCGACCAAACCTACCGTGGTTCCAACGGAGCCACCGAGTTCGCCCTCCAGCCACGTATTGAGTTCGTCCATCGAAGTCCCGCCGCCCGTGCCAGCCGCGTGCGACATGGCAGCGAAGAGGAAAAACGCCGCAATGGCGACAAGCAACCACATGAGCTGGGATTTTGCGGTATCGCTGTTCAGCGGGTTCTTCGAGAGGGACTGGGAAATTGCGGTCATTTCAAATGCTCCAAGAAAAAAACAAAGACAGTAAGAAAACTAAAGCGATGGTCGTTGCGTTGGTAATATGTTTTTATGCTCAAGGCAGTATCGGCATTTGGCTCCCTGTACCAATGGGTTCATATGGCTTCAGTTGGCCCACCTCCCGCTGCGGTTGGCGGTCGTTCGGCTTGACGGCTTTCTGAGGGACCGCCTCAAGCTGCTTGGTCGGAACCAAGATTCCAGCGTTCATGGACTCATTAGTGCCGAATGCCCAGCGGCGTGCTTGCACTTCCGTGAAAATATGCGAGGGAAAATGCAGGTCGTCGTTTGCGTCGATCCACGAGGCAAGCCAAATACGCATGACCATTGCAGGGACGCGAACAGGACGAGCAAACTTCGCTTGGTCTTGAGGCTCAAGCTGGCCGGGAAGCTGATAGCTCTGCCCCTCGAACACGGCATCAGTCAACGCCTTCTGATGCTGGGCGTTGACCGGGCGCTTTGCGCCCTGCTCCGCGTCGTAGTCCGCCAATGTCACGCCGATGGGTAGATCGCTCGCCTTGATCGGAGCAGGCCCATGCGTGGATTTGTATATCGCAATGGGCGTCTTGCACGTAGCGCCATCGACGGCGCTCGAAGGGTCGTTCGGATCGCTACATGAGAAGGTGCTAGAAGCCCCATTAGGGTCAAGCATCGATGCGCAGCCCGACAGCGACAGCGCCATTGTGAAAAGTGCTGCCAGTTTTTTCATTTGAGTTCCACTCCCTTCAGAAGGACAACCGTCAGTTTGCGACCCGCATCGATCTCAACGATGGGCATCATTTGATCTGCGAGCTTCAAGTAGTACTCGCTCACGCTCTTTGCCGTGTCGGAGATACCCCGAGCCAAGGCGGATTCGCCAATGGTTGATGCGTCATAGCGCTGTGTTTCGACGGTGGACCCTGGATTGATGTCCAGTCCCTTGATTTGCTGCGGTTTCATCGCGTCGCCAAGACCCGACATCACCCCTGCAAAAAGAGTTTTCGCGATGAGCTGCCCTTGCTTGGAAACCAGCCGCCCACGCATCCCCACTCTGCCGTCTTCGCCGACGACGTATCCGTCGATCTTTGCTTCGATGACCTTCGGCGGAACGCCCCGCTCCTTGCTAGCCACCACGCACGAAAGCATTTCCGTGCGCATCTTGGCGCGTTCGTCCGACATGTCTCCCCATCCGGCAACCGATACGAAGCATTCCTGAACGTTGGGGACGTTGAACAAATTGGGCAGGATGGCCTCGCCCTTGACGCGGATGAGAGCAGGCACGGGGTTTTGCTTGGCAGACTGATCCGTAGGAGCATCCATCCCGACGAGCAATTGACCCTCAAACATTGAGTTTGCGGGGACATACGGCGCGGCTTCGCGCCCCTTGGGATCACCCTTCGATTTCTGCGTCTGTCCGCCGCCAACCACGACGATCTTCGGCGTATTGTCTTTAGCCCCGGAAGGTGCATGTGGAAGGGGAAGATTCGGCTCAGGTTCGCTCAGCGGATTGCTAGTGCTGGTTCCGGTGAGTTCCTTCGCGGACTCCACATCGTCAATCCGCTTCTTGAGGATCTGGATTTGCTCAATCAATTCTTGATTGACGCGCCCACCCGATCCGTTCGTCTTGATCTCTTTTAAAGCTTCGTCCAACCGAGCGAGCAGAGCGCGCTGCTCGTCCTTCCCTTTTGCAATGTCCTTCCTGATGTCCAGTACTGAGTTGCGAAGCGCCGAAACTTCACCCGCGACTTGCTCCGGGGTGCGATCCTTCGGCTGCGGCAGCAGCATTTCGGCCTTCGTGACAGGCGCATTAATGTCCTGCTTCTGCGCCTTGTAATTCTTGGAGGCAGGCTTAAAGAGCAGCACGAGAATGATGATAAGGAATACAGCACCGACGATGAGCGCCATGCGCACTGCCGGCTTTAGCTCCATGAACCTATCTTTGAGGCTCTGCTTACCTTCCGACATTACCGACCCCCGATACGAGTTGCTTGCTTATCGGCGACCACGTAAACCTCCGTGGGTACGTTTCTGGCAATCAATGCAGACGGAAAGAAAGCGACCGCTCGAACGCCCTGCGAGGCGAATGCCGCCTCATTGAGTTCGATGGTTGTTTCACTCTCAGTGACGAGTCTGTATCGATACACGTCATAAGTGGAACTGGACACCCGCGACAAAGGAATTGCGGTGAAAGTCCCGAAGTTGCCAACCGCAGACGGAAGACGACCTTCGACGAAGCCTTCAGGCGTCTTCCCCAGTGCCACGCTGCGCAAAATGCTGATGATCTTTTCGGTGTAAATCGGGGAGTTGGGATTGTCGTCTCTGCCGACCGATGCGCCGACCCCACCACTCATCGCTGCGCCGTCCATTTGCAGAACGATGGTTTGCTGCGGCATCGACTGCGGCACCAGCGTGAGCGAATACGTGGGGTCATTCGGATCGGAACCAGTAACGTAGAACGACACCGGATCCGGGCTACCGTTCAGTGCGACGAAAAGAGATTGGCCCTGCGCCGTCACGGTGCCCGCGCCGTCCAGCATGATCGCCTTCGGGGCGGCGAAAGGAGTGGCGATTCTGTTCATCAACGTGGCGGAGACATTGACGACTTCGGTTCGACTTGGCGTGACACGAATCACGTTATTTTCGAATTCCGGCTGGGTCGCGCCTGGAAGCACCCCTAACCCGGGCAGCGGCAATTCTGCGTGCGCTGCGCTAGCCCCACCAGACTTCGCGCCTATGGAGCGAGGTTGCAAGCTGCTCTGGCTCTTCACCCGCGCAGCCGATGCTGAGGCGTCAGGCCCCTGTGGCACTGCTTCGGACGCAAAAACATGAGGCTGCGCCGCGAAGAGCGCGATAGCCATCACGGTGGAAGCGGCTGCTTTAATCAATTTTGTTCCCCTTCAACTGCTGACTCAAAACGGTTGTCACGGACCGCACTCGTTGGCGCGTCATAGCGCGAAGCCTCGTCGATCCAAGGCGATGCCTGAAGCTCGTCTGCTTCCTGTCCTTTGGCATGACGGCGCTTCCTGCGCTCTTCCTCACGCATCCACTTCGCTGTCCGAGCAGCGCCCTGATAGTGGTCCACAGAGGTAATGACGGGTTGGTAGTTTCGAACTTCAATAACAAGTTCGTACACGTAGCGCGATCGCTTTTGCTTGCCCGTGGTGGAGTTCGACACTTGCTCGCCAACGGCGAACACTTTGTTCGATGGCGCGTCGTAGCTCACGTTTTGAACCTCAAACGTCACGCTGCCGCCGCGCTCGCTAAAGATGGGGTCTGCGGCCAGCGCAAATAGCTGTCGACGAACTTCCGGATAGATCGCGGGGTCCATGATTGCGCCAATTGAATCGGCGACGAAGACCACATTCTTCGGGGTCACGTTGCCCGTCATCGTCGCGAAATACATGCCCCAACTCATCAGGTACGTGGCATTGGCGGACTTTGCCCCTACTTGCGCTTCTGCTGTCAAATTGGGCGGCGTCATCGTTATTACAGGCTTTTTGTTCAGCGCGATGACGGCCAGCACAATGACCGCGACTGCAAGAACTGCGTTGGAGAACACCAGAACGGCAGACTTCGCTACGAGGTCTCGCCATGAACGCACGAAGGTTAATAGTTTCATTAGAAATTGCTGCCTTTAGATCCACAGACTGCCGTGATAGGCGTTCTTGTAGATCTTGTTAAGTGATGTGAATCCCTTCATGTAGAGGACATGTGGAATGACTCCATCCAGCTCACGGCGCTTCCACTTCTTAAGCTTGGATGCCGACCAAAGGCCCAGAGCGATGAACCCCGGCAACCACAGACCGCGCATGATGTACCCCACGAGGATCAGGCCGATCATCAGAATGAACTCGTCCAGCTCCCACATGAAAAACGACGGCTGGTTGTTCACGTATGCTGGGATTTCGACTTCACGCATCACTGCGCTCCGATGGGGGTAGTAGCCGGGATCGGGATCGGTGCGGGGTTCAAGATTTGAGCGAACGCGTCCGCCGTCGAGGGGGTTTGAGCGCCCGGTGGATTCTGGTCGGCACGAAAGCCCTTATCGGCAGGCGCACCGGCAGCGATCTGCCCCCCGTCAACCCTCATCTTTTCCAGTGCCTTAACGGTCGCGGACGAATCCCGTTCAGCGGCCACGTTGGGCGTCGATGTGGGCGTCATGGGCTGGCGATTCTCGCCATCGCGCACAGGACTTCCGAGCGCTGCGTTGTTCGGGGCAGCAGCGGTAGGCTTTTGTGCGTTCGGCTCAAGACATCCTCGGCACGTCAAGCCGCCGACCTTGTTCCGCATATCCTTGAATGCCTTCTGGGCTTGCTCACTTCCCCGTACGATCACTTCAACACGTCGATTCAAGTGTTGGTCGCGAAAGCTAATGGGATCGGACTTTCCGCGACCTATCACCTGAAAAAGTTCTCTGCGATGACCTTCGGCGACGAGCAGATCCACCACCGCCTTAGCGCGGCGGATCGAAAGTGCCATGTTGTAGCTCGCAGTGCCCACCTCATCAGCATGTCCGACGACAACGTAATGGATGCCATCGTCGGACAGCGGCCCCATCTGGTGGCTCAACCGCTTTCCTACGACATCCGCCCCAATAGGCTGGTCCATGTTGAAGTCGAAGTAAGTGGTTTGGTAGAAGAGATTTCTCGGATCGCGCAAGTGCGCCGATGAATCGCGAAACGTCCCCAGCCGCTCATATCGGCCATGCACAGTCCAGTGCGCGGGAACCTCCGAGGGAACCACCGAAAACGTTCGGTTGGGCGTAGCCAACACCTGTCCAAGGTGTCGTGGCACGACCACGATTCCCTCGTTCTTTTCGACCACGACTTCTCTGGTATCGAGGGCGTTTGCCGTGCTGGCGCTGAGCGCCACCAGGACGCTCGCCACTCCCAGCAGTGCGTTACGTACGTGTCTCATGTCCAAGAAGCTCTTCTGAAACGCTGTTGATCAACTATACTTTGCGTTAGTTTAACGCACGCCGAATTATATACATTCTTGATATGTTAGACGCGGCATTTTTTCCGAGGGTTTATGGGACGAAATTTTCGGCTTGGTGGGAGCGCTGATGCGCTCGCGTTGGGGAGCATCGCGGGATCACTCCTGACCACTTCCCCGTTCTTCACACAGGCACCTGTCGCGGCCTCGGTCGGCCTGGCGGCGGCGGGGGCTGGCTGGGTG
>NZ_JCBANC010000086.1:0-18748 GCF_059760815.1 Achromobacter sp. 1012554356
GCCGCAACGGTGTCTGACACCCTGGGGAGATGGTCGCCGGTTTGTGGCGGTGTCTCAGCGGGTGTCAGACACCTGATCGTGCGAGCGTAGGCAAGTGCGGCAACGGTGTCTGACACCCTGGGGAGATGGTCGCCGGTTTGCGGCGGTGTCTCAGCGGGTGTCAGACACCTGATCGTGCGAGCGTAGGCAAGTGCGGCAACGGTGTCTGACACCCTGGGGAGATGGTCGCCGGCTTGTGGCGGTGTCTCAGCGGGTGTCAGACACCTGATCGTGCGAGCGTAGGCAAGTGCGGCAAAGGTGTCTGACACCCTGGGGAGATGGTCGTCGGTTTGTGGCGATGTCTCAGCGGGTGTCAGACACCTGATCGTGCGGGCCTAGGCAGACACCGTCTCCACGTTCGTCGCTGCAGCGAACGGCTACCGCGGTGGCCGCGCCTTCAAATCCCCCATCTCTTCCTGCATCAGCTGGTGCGCATAGCGCGAGAACACCGTGACCAGGCGCGTGCGCGTGTGATACGGGGGATACAGCAGCGCCACCGTGACCGGGACCGCCGGGCTGAACGGCCGGACCTCGACGCCGTTCGCTTCGTATTCCTCGCGCGCCGCCAGCGGGTTGATCAGCGCCACGCCCAGCCCCGCGCCCACCAGCGCGCACACCGACGAGCCCAGTCCGGCTTCGGCCACTGTATGGCGCTCGACCTTGGCGGACTTGAAGACGGCGTCGATTTTTTCGCGCAGCGGGGTGCCGCTGGGAAACGCGACGAAGGGCTCTCCCGCGAAATCGGCGGGCTTGAGCTTTTTCAGTTTGGTCAGGCGGTGTCCGCGCGGCAGCACCGCCACGCAGCTCATCGTGAGCACCGGCTCGACCTGGATGCCGGGCGCCTCGCCGGACAGCATCGCCAGCCCCGTGTCGCAGAACCCCGAGCTGATCCAGTTGTGAACCGCGCTGGCGTTGCCCGAGTGGATGGACACCATGACGTCCGGGTACTCGGTCTTGAAGGCGGCCACGATGCGCGCCAGGAGCCCGCCCGCCAGGCGTGGCATGGCCGCCACACTCAGGCGGCTGGCGCTGAACGAGCGGATGCTGGCCGCCGCCGACTCGAGGCCGGCGAGGCCGATGAAGGTCTTTTCGACCTCCTGAAAGAAGCGCGACCCGTCCTGAGTCGGGCTCAGCCGGCTGCCATTGCGGTCAAACAATGGAAACTGGGTGATGGCTTCCAATTGCGCGATTAAGCGGCTAACGTGCGGCTGCGAGGTATGCACTCGGCGGGCCGCAGCGGTCATGGATCCGGTCATCATGACGGCGCGGAACGCCTCAATGTGTCGCAAGCCCATGCGAGTAATGGCCATGTCAAATCCGTATAGAGGAATACCTGATTGGAACTGGATAAAACCATACTGCTAGTTGATACTTTTTGCCAGCCGCGGGGCTCATCGCGGGACGCGGCGGTCGCCAGCCAGACTGGATCCGCCGATCGTGTACATAAACACGCGCCGCACGTACGGCGCCAAGGGAATCAGATGAAAGCACTTGCCGCGATCTCCGTCGCCGCCGCCCTGCTGGGCACCACCGCGACGGCCCATGCCGAAGGTCCCAGCCGCCTGGACAAGATCCGGGAAACCGGCGTCCTCACGATCGGCCACCCCGAGACCTCGGTGCCGTTTGCCTATCTGGACGGCAACCAGAAGCCGATCGGCTATACGGTCGAGATCTGCCAGGAAGTCGCCAAGTACGTGCAGGAAGCGCTGAAGCTGCCCAAGCTGGAAGTCCGCTACAACCCGACGACGTCGGCCACGCGCATTCCGCTGCTGGCCAACGGCACGATCGACCTGGAGTGCGGCAACACCACCAACAACGAAGCCCGCCACAAGCTGGTGTCCTTCGCGCCCACGACCTTCGTGGCGCAGGTGGTGCTGGTGGCGCGCAAGGACGGCGGCGTGGACCCCAATGACCTGTCCTCGTTCCGCGGCAAGACCATCGCGGCGCAGGCCGGCGGCCAGACGTTCAAGCTGATCTCGCAACTGAATGCGCAGGGCAACCTGGGCATTTCCATGGCGCCCACCAAGGACACCGCCGAGACCATCCTGATGGTGGAATCGGGCCGCGCCGCGGGTTCGGCCAATGACGACGGCATCGCCTATGGCGCCGTGGCTTCGTCCAAGAACCCGGACGCCTTCGTGATCGGCAAGAAGGGTCTGGAACTGGCGCCCTACGGCATCATGCAGCCCAAGGACGATCCCAAGTTCAAGAAGGTGGTCGACGATGCGGTGCTGGACCTGATGAAGACCGGCAAGGTTGCCGCGCTGTACGACAAGTACTTCAACGCGCCGATCCCGCCCAAGCAGATCAACCTGAAGTATCCGATGAGCGACGCGCTGAAGCGCGCCCTCGCCAAGCCCACCGACTCGGGTGATCCCAAGGCTTACGAGTAAGCCGCATGCCGCGGGGCGCAGCGCGTTCCCGCGGCGCATGAAGCAAGGACGCCGGCCATGACCGGCGTTGCAATCAAGGGCGAGGGCATGAATTACAACTGGAATTGGAGCGTCTTCCTGGAGATGTCGCCGGACGGCGTGCATACCTTCCTGGAAACGATCCTGATCGGCGTGGGCTGGACGCTCGCGCTGGCACTGACGGCGTGGGTGTTCTCGCTGTTGCTGGGGTCCTGGCTGGGCGTGATGCGCACGGCGCAGTCCCGTCTGATGAACGCCATCGGCGCGACCTATGTGGAGCTCTTTCGCAATGTGCCGCTGCTGGTGCAGATGTTCCTGTGGTACTTCGTGCTGCCCGAACTGCTGCCGCATGCCTGGGGCCTGGCGATGAAGCAGATGCCGCAGCCGTGGGGGCAGTTCGTGCCTGCGGTGCTGTGCCTGGGCTTTTACGGATCGGCGCGCGTGGCCGAGCAGTTGCGCGCGGGCATCCAGTCGCTGCCGCGCGGCCAGTTTCAGGCGGGGACCGCGCTGGGCCTGACCGAGGCGCAGGTCTACCGCTACATCATCCTGCCCGAGGCCTATCGCATCGTGCTGCCGCCGCTGACCTCGGAGTTCATGGGCACGATCAAGTATTCGTCGGTGGCGCTGACCATCGGCCTGTTGGAATTGACGGGCCAGGCGCGCTCCATGGCGGAGTTCAGCTTTCACATTTTCGAGGCGTTCTCGGCCGCGACGGTGATCTACCTGATTTTGAACGGCATCGTCGTGCTGGGGATGCGCACGCTCGAGCGCCGTGTCGCGGTGCCTGGCCTGATCGGCGCGGCCGCGAAGTCGCCTGCGGGATTGGGGCGCTGAGATGGGCAAATTCGATTTCGATGTGATCTGGGGCTCGCTGCCGTACCTGTTCCAGACCGGCATGACCTTCACGCTGACGCTGACGGTGCTGGCGGCGGTGATGGGGCTGGCGCTGGGCACGATCCTGGCGATGATGCGCCTGTCGCGCTACAAGATCCTGTCGGTGCCGGCGGGCATCTACGTGAACGTGATGCGCTCGATCCCGCTCCTGCTGGTGATCTTCTGGTTCTACTTCTTGATGCCGTACATCGCCGCGTGGGTGGTGGGCTCGCCCACGCCGCTGCGCGTGGGGGCGTTCAACTCGGCGGTAATCACGTTCACGCTGTTCGAGGCCGCGTACTTCTGCGAAATCATGCGCGCCGGCATCCAGTCCATCGCGCGCGGCCAGGTGTCGGCCAGCATGGCGCTGGGCCTGAACCATTGGCAGGGCATGCGCTACGTCGTGCTGCCGCAGGCGCTGCGCAACATGGTGCCGGCGCTGCTGACGCGCGTCATCATCCTGTTCCAGGACACGTCGCTGGTGTATGTGCTGTCGCTCACCGACTTCCTGGGCGCCGCGTCCAAGATCGGCCAGCGCGACGGCCGGCTGGTCGAACTCTATCTCTTCGTGGCGGTGGTGTATTTCGTGATTTGCTTCACGGCATCGCGTCTGGTCAAGCAGCTTGAAAAGCGCACGCGGGTGCTGCGCTGAGCCGCTTGCCGCGGCGCCCACGTTATCCACAGGTTCAACGATGCAATCCTCTTCCAATCCCCCGATGATCGAGATCCGGCAGGTCAGCAAATGGTACGGCGACTTTCAGGTGCTGGACGACTGCTCCACCACCGTGCGCCGCGGTGAAGTCGTGGTGGTGTGCGGCCCGTCGGGGTCGGGAAAGTCCACGCTGATCAAGACGGTCAACGCGCTCGAGCCCTTTCAGAAGGGCGAGATCGTGGTCAACGGCGTGTCGGTGGGCGATCCGCGCACCAACCTGCCCAAGCTGCGCGCGGTGGCGGGCATGGTGTTCCAGCACTTCGAGCTGTTCCCGCACCTGTCGGTGACCGAGAACCTGTGCCTGGGGCAGATCAAGGTGCTGAAACGCGGCAAGGACGAAGCGCGTCAGCGCGCGCTTGCCCTGCTCGAACGCGTGGGCCTGTCGGCGCACAAGGACAAGCATCCCGGCGAACTGTCGGGCGGCCAGCAGCAGCGCGTGGCGATCGCCCGGGCGCTGTCGATGGACCCGGTCGTGATGCTGTTCGATGAGCCCACGTCGGCGCTGGACCCGGAGATGGTCAACGAGGTGCTGGACGTGATGACCGACCTCGCGGGCGAAGGCATGACCATGATGGTGGTGACCCACGAGATGGGATTCGCGCGCCGCGTCGCCGACCGTGTGATCTTCATGGACGGCGGCAAGATTGTCGAGGACTGCCAGAAGGAGCAGTTCTTCGGCAATGTCGAGGAGCGTGCCCCGCGCACGCGCCAATTTCTTTCCAAAATTTTGCAGCATTGAACGCCATGACCCAGCGGACCCCCGCCGAACCTCCCCAACTCCGCGTCGACCTGCGCAGCGATACGGTCACGCACCCGACCGCCGCCATGTACGAGCGCATGCGCACCGCGCCGATCGGCGATGACGGCCTGGACGGCGATCCCACCGTGCGCGAGCTGGAGGCCTACGTGGCGGCCAGCCTGGGCAAGGAGGCGGGTCTGTTCGTGCCGAGCTGCACGATGGCCAACCTGCTGGCCGTGCTGGCGCAAACGCAACGCAGCGAGCAGGTGGCGCTGGAAGCGACTGCCCACATGTACACGTCCGAACGGGGCGCGGCCACGTTCACGGGCCTGTTCTACCAAGGCTTGCCCGGCGCCGAAGGCGCGATGGACCTGAACCGGCTCGAAGACGCGCTGATGACCGGCGGCCACCGCCTCAAGACCGCGTTGGTGGCGATGGAGACGTCGCACAACAACGCGGGCGGCGCGGTGCTGCCGCTGGACCACATGCAGGCCGTGCATGGCATGGCCCGCGCCGCTGGCGTGCCGGTGCACCTGGATGGTGCGCGGCTGTTCAACGCGGCGGTGGCGCTGGGCGTGCCGGCCGCGGACATCACGCGTCATACGGACACGGTGTCGCTGTGCCTGTCCAAGGGCCTGAGCGCGCCGGTGGGTGCGGTGCTGGCGGGCAGCCAGGACGTGATCGCCAAGTCGCGCTCGCTGCGCCGCATGCTGGGCGGCACGCAGCGCCAATCCGGCATCATGGCCGCAGCCGGCCTGGAAGGCGTGCAGCACATGAGCGCGCGTCTGGCCGAAGACCACGTGCGCGCGCGCCGGCTGAGCGACGGCATCAACACGCTGGCGCCCGCGCTGACCGCGACCGTGCCGCAAACCAACATCGTGCAGGTCGAGACCGCCGACACCGGCATGACCAATGCCGAATGGGTCGCTGCCCTGCAGGCGCAAGGCGTGCTGACGCGTCCCTGGGGCCGCACGCGGCTGCGTTGCGTCACGCACCGGCACATCGGCGATGACGATATCGATGTGGCCGTCAAGGCGTTTTCCGCGGTGCTGAACGCGCGCTGATTCAGCCTTTTTTGGGGTGGGCGATGCGATAATGCCCGCCATGTCCACCCCCACTCATCTTTCCCGGAAAGACTATTTCTGCGCTCTCGCGGTGGTGGTCATCTGGGGCCTGAATTTCGTTGTCATGAAGGTCGGCATGCGGGGCTTGTCTCCCATGATGCTGGGCGCGTTGCGATTCGCGCTGGCGGCCTTCCCGCTCATTCTCTTCGTGCGCATGCCGCGTCTGCCGTGGCATTGGGTCGCGGCCTACGGGCTGGTCCAGGGGCTGGGCCAGTTCGGCCTGCTCTTTACCGCGCTCAAGTTCGGCATGCCGGCCGGCATGGCGTCGCTTGTCATCCAGACCCAGGCTTTCTTCACGTTGCTGCTGGCCGCGCCGGTGCTGCATGAGCGCGCCCGGCGGCATCACTGGATCGGCCTGGGCGTGGCCGCAATGGGCCTCGCGGTCATTGCCGGGGCGCGCGGCGACGGGCCGGGGCAGATGACGATGCTGGGTTTTGTCCTGACGCTGGGGGGCGCGTTTATGTGGGCGGTGTCCAACATGATCGTGCGGCTGGCCAGCCGCAAGGCGCCCGGCTACGACCCCTTCGCCTTCATTGCCTGGAGCAGTGCCGCGCCGGTGCTGCCCTTCCTGGCGCTGGCCGTGCTGATCGACGGCTGGGAACCGGTGGTGGGCATGGTCGCCGGCATGGGCTGGGGCGAAGCGCTGTCGGTGCTGTATCTGGCGGTGCTGGCCACCCTGGTCGCCTACACGCTGTGGACGCAGTTGCTGTCGCGCCACCCCGCGGCCAAGGTCGCGCCGTTCTCGCTGCTGGTGCCGGTGGTGGGGCTGTGGGCGGCGTCCATGGCGTTCGGCGAGCGGCTGCAGCCGCTGCAATGGGCGGGCGCCGGATGCGTGCTGGCCGGGCTGGTCATCAACCAGGTTGGCGCGCGCTGGTTGCGCACGCGCTAACGCCAGTCAGCCTTTACGGTACCGGGGCCTCGTCCGCCCGGCCTACAGCGTGCCGGCGAGGGCCCGCGGCCCTCAAAGTTGCTCGAAGCGGATGTAACGCTTATCGGTGTACTCCCGGCGCGTGATGATTTCCTGCACCGTTGCGCCCGGCGGTCCGCGGCGCAGCCATTCCAGCATGTGATCGACCTGGTCGGGCGTGCCCTGCACCAGCGCCTCGACCGTGCCGTCCAGCATGTTCTGCACCCAGCCCTTCGCGCCAAGCATGTGAGCGCGCCGCACCGTGGCGTGCCGGTATCCCACGCCTTGCACCGTGCCGCTGACGGTGACGTGGACGGTTTCGATCTGGGTATCGGCCTTAGGGTCTTGCATGGGTTTTTCCTTCGGATGATGCGCCGCCACGCACGACTGGCGTAGGCGGAACCGGCTACAGCGGATGGTCTATAGGCCCGGCGGGCTTCGAAGCGATACGTTAGAGCCCATGTCAAAACGTGCCAGCTTAGAAATACCCATTACCAGAGCTTGGAGAAGCCATTATGGAAGAGACCAGTTTGTTGTCGGATGCCGAGACAGCGCGCTACAGGGATCAGGGGTACCTGGCCTTGAAGGACATGTGCCCTCAGGACGAGGTCGGCTACATCCGCAGGACGCTGCTGGACTTGTTCTCGAACAAGACGGGTTACAACGAGGGCGCGCAGTATGACTTTGTGAGCCGTGACGATCCGACCAAGCCCGCCAAGTTTCCAAGTCTGCACGATCCGCGACATTATGCCCCGGGCCTGCTGAAGACGGTTTACCACGAACGCACGCTGGAACTGGCGCGGCAGCTGCTGGGCCCGCAGGCGGCGCTGTATGGTGAGCACGCGTTGCTCAAGCCCGGCCCGCACGGACCGGAAACGCCGTGGCACCAGGACGAAGCGTTCCGGTCGCCGGACTTTGTCTACAACGAACTGAGCATCTGGCTGGCGCTACAGCCGGCCACCGTCGAGAACGGCTGCATGCAGTTCCTGCCGGGATCGAACAAGTGGGACGTGCTGGAGCATCGTTCCCCGGGCGGTGACAAGACGCTGCATCCGCTGGAATGCTGCGGCGATTTCCCGCGCGATCAGGCGGTGGCCGAGCCGCTCGATCCGGGTGGCATCACCGTGCACGATGCGCGCACGCTGCACTTCACCGGACCGAATACGTCGCAGACGCCGCGGCTGGCGTACATCCTGATCTACAACACGCCGCCTGTGTACAAGCCGGGACGCCGGGAATTCCCGTGGCTGGAAGGCCGCTGGACCGACAGCCAGACCCGCAAGAAGCAATGGCACAAGCGCGGCGGGCTGGCGGTGGACGTGATGCGCCGGTTGCCGGGCGCGCGGCTGACCAGCCCGCGCTGGGTGGCGTGGGCGACGATCCGCGCGGTCAGCAAGGTGTGGCCGCGCTAGGGCTGGGCGTGCAGGGGCCATAGAGCCTTTGCGCAGGGGGGCGAACGGGGCCGGCAAGCGACGCTTGCCGGCCTCGGCGCGTATACTGGGCGGCGCTGGCGCCCCCCCCTATCACTCCACAGACACCATGACCGCTAACCTTTCTACGATCACCTGCATCGAAGATTTGCGCGTTGTCGCGCAGAAGCGCGTGCCGCGCATGTTCTACGACTACGCCGATTCCGGCGCCTGGACCGAAGGCACCTATCGCGCGAACGAAAGCGACTTTCATCGGATCAAGCTGCGCCAGCGCGTGGCGGTCAACATGGAAGGCCGGTCGCTGCGCACCACCATGGTGGGTCAGGACGTCGTCATGCCGCTGGCGATTTCGCCCACGGGCCTGACCGGCATGCAGCATGCCGACGGTGAGATCCTGGCCGCCAAGGCCGCCGCCGATTTCGGCGTGCCGTTCACGCTGTCCACGATGAGCATCTGCTCGCTGGAAGACGTGGCGCAGGCCACCGGCAAGCCCTTCTGGTTCCAGCTCTACGTGATGCGCGACCGCGAGTTCGTGGGCAACCTGATCGACCGCGCCAAGGCCGCCGGCTGCTCGGCGCTGGTGCTGACGCTGGACCTGCAGATCCTGGGCCAGCGCCACAAGGACATCAAGAACGGCCTGTCGACGCCGCCCAAGCCCACGCTGCGCAACCTCATCAACCTGGCGACCAAGCCGCGCTGGTGCATGGGCATGCTGGGCACCAAGCGCCGCACCTTCGGCAACATCGTCGGCCACGCCAAGGGCGTGAGCGACCTGTCGTCGCTGTCGTCGTGGACGGCCGAGCAGTTCGATCCCCGCCTTAGCTGGGACGACGTGGAATGGATCAAGCAGCGCTGGGGCGGCAAGCTCATCATCAAGGGCATTCTTGATGTCGAAGACGCGCAGCTCGCCGCCAACAGCGGCGCCGACGCGCTCATCGTCAGCAACCACGGCGGGCGCCAGCTCGACGGCGCAATGTCGTCCATCGCGGCCCTGCCCGGAATCGCCGACGCCGTGGGTTCGAAAATCGAGGTGTGGATGGACGGCGGCATCCGCTCCGGCCAGGACATCCTGAAGGCCGTGGCGCTGGGCGCGCGCGGCACGATGATCGGCCGCGCCTTCCTGTACGGGCTGGGCGCGTATGGCCAGGCCGGCGTCACCCGCGTGCTGGAGATCCTGTACAAGGAAATGGACACGACGATGGCGCTGTGCGGCCGCCGCACGATCGAGCCGGGCGACCGCAGCATCCTGCTGCCGGGCACGTATCCGACCTGATCGCCGACGCTTGTCGAGAAAACCCGGACCTTCACGTGTCCGGGTTTTTTTATGCGCGGACGCCGCGCACCGGCGCCTCGCTTACGCCCCGTTGCCCGTGCCCAGAAACTGGCTGGGGCGGCGCAGCGCCGGATCGAAGGGGTTGATCTGCGCGCCCACCGCGTCGGCCTCGCGGCGCAGCATTTCCACGATCAGCGGCAGGCGTTCGTCGCTGATGCGTTCGATGGGCGCCGCCACACTCAGCGCCGCGACCGTGACGCCGTTGGGATCGTAGACCGGCACTGCCAGCCCCGCGATGTTGGGAAACACGCCCTGCCCCTGGCTGCGCGCGTAACGCAGTTCCAGGCATTCCTTGATGCGCACGCGCATCGAGATCTCGTCCACGAAGCCCAAATGATGCAGGCGCGGAATGTTGAATCGCATGACCTCTTCGCGCTCGGCTTCGGGCAGGCTGGCCAGCAGCACCAGGCCGCCTTGTCCCATGCCGAGCGGCACGCGGCCGCCGATGTCGCCGGTGTGCGAACGCACCGGAAAGGCGCCGTCCACGCGGTCGACACAGACTGCGTCAAAACCGCTGCGCACCAGCAAAAAAATGGTGTCGTTGAGCATGCCCGACAGGCGCAGCATGGCGGGCCGGTAGAGGGTGCGCAGGCTGGACTGATGGTTGCCCGCGGCGGCCGCCAGCGAAAAGAAGGCGACGCTGAGCTGATACCCCTTGCTTTGGGCCGGCTGCTCCACCACACCCTCCTGCATCAGCCCCTGCAGCACCCGGTGCACCGTGGCCTGCGCCTGACCCGTGCGGGCGGCGATATCGGTCAGCCGCAGCTTGTCTCCCTTGGCGTCGGCCAGCACGCGCAACACGGCAAACGCCCGCTGCAACACGCCCTGGCCCGCGGAATCCTCCGGCGTTTCTGATTTCTTCATTCTCGGGTTCCGATAATCAAAATAGTCTGACGTATTTTTATCAAGAAATTCAGTCCAACGGAAATAACAAATAAAAAATTCGATTCTTCGGAAAACCCTAATTGACCCTCTGTTTTGGCGGCTCCTAGACTGCGCCATCACTTAGGCAGCCTGGGCGGCACTTTTTCCACCCGGCGGTGCAGGGCCCGGACGGGCCACGGGGTTTGGAACATGGCATTTCTGCGGCTGGACAACGTCTCCAAGAACTACGGCGATCTGCGTGTCGTCTCGGACTTCTGCCTGTCGGTCGACAAGGGCGAGTTCGTCTCGCTGCTCGGCCCCTCCGGCTGCGGCAAGACCACTACGCTGCAGATGATTGCCGGCTTTGCCGACGTGACCTGCGGCACCATCACGCTGGACGGCCGCGACATCACGCACGCCAAGCCCAACACGCGCGGTCTGGGCATCGTGTTCCAGAGCTACGCGTTGTTTCCGCACCTGACCGTGGCGGACAACGTGGCCTTTGGCCTGAAGATGCGCAAGGTCGAACGCGCCGAGCGCCAGGACCGCGTGCGCGAGGCGTTGGCCCTGGTCAAACTGGACAAGCACGCCGACCGTTTCCCGCGCGAACTGTCGGGCGGCCAGCGGCAACGCGTGGCGCTGGCCCGCGCGCTGGTGATCCGTCCGCCGGTGCTGCTCTTGGACGAGCCCCTGTCCAACCTGGACGCCAAGCTGCGCGAAGACATGCAGTTCGAGCTGCGCAGCATCCAGCGCAAGATCGGCACCACCACCGTCATGGTCACGCACGACCAGGCCGAGGCCCTGTCCATCAGCGATCGCGTCGTGGTCATGCAGGACGGCCGCGCGACGCAAGTGGACGCGCCTTACCGCATGTACGAACACCCGCAAAGCGAGTTCATCTCGCGCTTTGTCGGCAAGACCAATCTGCTGCCCGGCCGCGTGACGCGTTGCGGCGCGCAGGCCGAAGTGCAGACCGGCGCGTTGAGCCTTGTCGTCGATGGCGAAGGCCTGCGCCACGGCGACAGCGTGCAGCTATCGCTGCGGCCGGAGAAGCTGGTGCCCGTGCCGTCCGGCCAGGGCAAGCTTGCCTGTGTCGTCAACACGCGCTATTTCCTGGGCAGCCAGTGGATGTATGACCTGGATTCGCCCGTGGGCGCGTTGACCATCCTGACCCCCAACGACGGCCGCCGCCCGCATGACGACGGCGAACAGATCGGGCTGGACTGGGCGGACGGCGTGCTGCGCGTGCTGCGCGCACCTGCTGCCGCGGCGGCGGACTGACATGGCGACGCTTACGCAACGCGGCGCCGCCGCCAACCAGCCCAAGCCGCGCAACGACGGGATGCTGGCCATCCTGGGGTCCATCCCGCTGGCGCTCGTGTTTCTCACGCTGGTGCTCACGCCGCTGGCATTGACCTTTGCCCTGTCGTTCCGGCCGTTCGACTACGCCACCGGCATCCAGCCCGGCCACACGTTCGAACACTACCTGGCCGTGGTGACGGACGGCTATTTCATCGAGATCTTCTGGCGCACGTTCTGGATCGCCGGCGTCACCACGCTGATCTGCGTGCTGATCGGCGCGCCCGAGGCCTACATCCTGTCGCGCATGCGCAAGCCCTGGCGCTCGATCTTCCTCTTGGTGGTGCTGTCGCCGCTGCTGATCTCGCTGGTGGTGCGCGCGTTCGGCTGGAGCATGCTGCTGGGGCCGGGCGGGCCGCTGGGCAAGGCGGCCGCCGCACTGGGGCTGGGAACGCTGCTGTACACGCCCACCGCGGTCATCATCGGACTCGTGCACGTCATGCTGCCCTTCATGGTGATTCCGGTCTGGACGTCGCTGCAGAAGCTGGACCCCACGGTCGAGCACGCCGCGCTGTCGCTCAACGCCTCGCGCTTTCAGACGCTGACGCGCATCGTCCTGCCGCAGGCCATGCCGGGCATTCTGTCCGGCAGCCTCATCGTGTTTGGCCTGTCGGCCAGCTCATTTGCCATCCCCGCGCTGTTGGGCGGACGGCGGCTGAAGATGGTGGCCACCGTCGTGTACGACGAGTTCCTGACCGAGCTGAACTGGCCGCTGGGCGCGGCGATCGCGATCGTGCTGCTGATCGTGAACGTGATCGTCATGATGGCGTACAACCGCGTCGTCGAACGCTCTTACCGCCGCAGCCTGGGCTGACCCGCGCAAGGAATCGAACATGCAGAAGAACGGTCCTTTCGCGCTGGCGTTCAACTTTCTGGTGGTGGCCTTCGTGCTGGCGCCGCTGGTCATCGTGTGCCTGGTGGCGTTCACGCCGGACTCGACGCTGACCGTGCCCACCACAAGCTTCTCGCTGCGGTGGTTCCACGCGGTCTTCGACCACCCCAACTTCATGCAGGCGTTCAAGAACAGCCTGTGGCTGGCGTTCCTGTCGGCCAGCATCGCCGTGTGCCTGGCGGTGCCCGCCGCCATCGCCATCACGCGCTACCGCTTTCCAGGGCGCGACGTGCTCAACGGCCTGTTCCTGTCGCCGCTGATGATTCCCCACCTGGTGCTGGGCGTGGCGCTGCTTCGCTTCTTTGCGCTGATGGGCATGGCCGGCAGTTTTCCGTGGCTGGTGGCCAGCCACGTCGTCGTCATCACGCCGTACGTGATGCGCCTGGTGATCGGCGCGCTGGTGGGCTTTGACCGCTCCATCGAGCACGCGGCGCTGTCGCTCGGCGCCAGCCGCGCCACGGTGTTCTTTACGGTCACCTTGCCGCTCATCATTCCCGGCGTGTCGGGCGGCTGGCTGCTGGCGTTCATCAACAGCTTCGACGAACTGACGATGTCGGTGTTCATCACCGCGCCGTCGACCATCACGCTGCCGGTGCGCATGTACATGTACGCCACCGAATCCATCGACCCCATGATGGCGGCCGTGTCCGCGCTGGTGATCGCGCTGACGGCCGTGACGATGCTGCTGCTGGACCGCGTGTATGGCCTGGACCGCGTCCTGGTGGGCCAGAAATGAATTCACTGCCGACAGCCGCAAAGGAGCCGCGCGCGCCATGGCAATCCTGAAACGCCTGGCCGAAACCGGCCGGCCCGCATTGACCTTTACGTTCGACGGCCAACCCTGCACGGCGCTGGCCGGCGACACGGTCCTGACCGCCGTGCTGACGCAGGCCGAGCGCCTGCGCACCTCGGAATTCGGCGGCGGTCCGCGCGCCGGCTTCTGCATGATGGGCGCCTGCCAGGACTGCTGGGTGCAGCTTGAAAACGGCGACCGCGTGCGCGCCTGTTCCACGTACATCGAGCCCGGCATGCGGCTGCAGAGCGCCGCGCTGGCGCCCGCATCCGCGCCCGGTACGCTGGCGGCCGCCGCCTGGCCCGAGGACGTTGCGTCATGAGCATCGTCATGCCTGTGATCGTCGGCGCCGGTCCGGCCGGCATTCGCGCGGCGCAGACGCTGGCCGCGCAGGGTTTGCGGCCCGTTATCCTGGACGAAGGGCTGCGGCCCGGCGGTCAGATCTACCGCCAGCCGCCACCCGGTTTCTCGCGTCCAAAATCCGCCTTGTACGGGTTTGAACACCGCAAGGCAGACGCCGTGCACCGCGCCATGCAGGATCTGCAGGGCAGCGTCGAATATCGGCCCGGGTGCCTGGTCTGGAACGCCGAGGGCAAGACGCTGGACGTGCTGCGCGACGGCGTCAGCACCACCCTGTCCTACACCCACCTGATCCTTGCCACCGGCGCCACCGACCGCGTGCTGCCGTTTCCCGGCTGGCTGACGCCCGGCGTCTACACGCTGGGCGGATCGCAGGTCGCGCTGAAGCACCAGGGCTGCGCCATCGGATCGCGCGTCGCGTTCCTGGGAACGGGTCCTTTGCTGTATCTGGTGGCATACCAGTATGCCAAGGCAGGCGCCCAGGTCGCCGCCGTGCTCGACACGTCGCGCTTTGCCGACCGCGTCGCGGCGCTACCCGGCATGTTGCGTGCGCCTGTGCTGCTGGCCAAAGGCCTGTATTACATGGCGTGGCTGCGCGCGCACGGCGTGCCGCTGCGCAGCGGCGTGCGCCCCGTTGCGGTGCAGGGCAAAGATCGCGTCACGGGCCTGTCGTACACCCAGAACGGACAGACACATACGCTGGACTGCGACGCTGTCGGCTTCGGCTTGTCGCTGCGATCCGAAACCCAGCTTGCCAGCATCGTCGGCTGCGACTTCGAGTTCAACGAACGCGACCGCAACTGGATCCCGCGGCGCGACGCCGCCGGTCGCAGCAGCGTGGCGGGCGTCTACGTGGCCGGCGACGGCGCGGGCATTGCCGGGGCCGATGCCGCGGAACTCGCGGGCGAACGCGCTGCGCTGGCGCTGCTTGAAGATGCCGGGCATCCGCACGACGCGCGCCGCGCGCGGATACTGGAATCGCAACTCGCGGCAAACGGCCGTGTGCGCGACGCGCTGGAACGCGCGTTTCCTTTTCCGGCGGACTGGGCCGCCGGCATCGCCGACGACACCGTCGTCTGCCGCTGCGAGGAAGTCACCGCCGGCACCATCCGCCAGGCCGTGCGCGACAACGGCGTGCAAGAGATGAATCGCCTGAAGGCGCTGACCCGCGTCGGCATGGGACGCTGCCAGGGCCGCATGTGCGGCGTGGCCGGCGCGGAAGTGCTGGCGCATGCCGTCGGTTGCACGCCGCAGGCGGTAGGGCGGCTGCGCAACCAGCCGCCGGTCAAGCCCATTCCGGTCAGCGTCGTCTGCCTGGAACGGCCCGCGAAAAAGGCCGCGTGATGGAACGCATCGACACTGAAGTTGCGATCATCGGCGGCGGCATCGTCGGCGGCAGCGCCGCGCTCTTCCTGCGCCGCCAAGGCGTGCCCGTCGTGCTGCTGGAAGCCGCGCTGTGCGGCGCCAAGGCCAGTGGCGTCAACTACGGCGGCGTGCGCCGGCAGGGACGCGGCATCGAACAGCTCCCGCTCGCGCGGCGCGCACACGAACTGTGGGGCAAGCTGCCCGAGCTGATCGGCATCGACGGCGAATACGTGCGTTCCGGCCACCTCAAACTCGCCACCTCCGACGCCGATCTGGCGCTGCTGCAAACCTATCGCGACAGCACCCGCGGCTTTGACTTGAACCTTGAAATCCTGGACCGCCGCGCGCTCGCCCAGCGCTTCGGCTGGCTGGGCGAAGGCGTGGTCGGCGGCTCCTTCTGCCCGCAGGATGGCCACGCCAACCCGCGGCTCGTGTCCCCGGCCTTCGGACGCGCCGCAGCCGCGCTGGGCGCAGACGTGCGCGAAGGCACGCGCGTCACCTCCGCCACGCACGACGGCACGCGCTTCATCGTGCGCGCCGGCGACACGCTCGAAGTGCGCGCGCGCATCCTCTTGAACTGCGCGGGCGCCTGGGCCGGCCGCATCGCCGAAGGCTTCGGCGAGCCGGTCCCCGAGACCTCCATCCACCCCTTGATGATGGTGACCGAGCCCCTGCCGCTGTTCATGAACGTCAGCCTCGGCATGCAGGGCGGCGGCATCTATGCGCGGCAAGTCGCGCGCGGCAACTGCGTCATCGGCGGCGGACGCGGCGTGTCCGCCGACCCCGACTACGCCCGCCCCGGCCGCGCCAACCTGGGCGCGCTCATGGCCAACGCCGCCCACCTGCTGCCCGTCCTGCGCGGCGCCCAGGTCATCCGTTTCTGGACCGGCGTCGAAGGCAACATGCCCGACCACAACCCTGTGCTCGGCCCCAGCGCCACCGTCCCCGGCCTCTTTCACGCCTTCGGCCTGTCCGGCGCGGGCTTCCAGATCGGCCCCGCCATCGGCGAAGTGCTGGCCGACCTGGTCGTGCACGGCCGATCCCCCATTCCTATCGATGCCTTCCGCATTGAACGGTACGCGCCCGCCGCTCACGGCGCCGCGGCCCGGCCTGATCGTCTTCGTGAGCAAACGCTGGAGTCACCATGATGCACAAGAAACACGGCGCGCAGCGCCTGACCAAGGGGAAACGGTTGCTGGGCGCGGCGATGCTGGCATTGCTGTCCGCCGGCGCCATGGCGCAGCAGAAAACGTTGTACGTCGGCATGAACGGCGGCGACATGGAACGCGCCTTTACCCAGCACGTCTTCCCCGATTTTGAAAAGGCCAACAACGTCAAGATCGTCGTCGTGCCCGGCACCTCGACCGACGTCCTCGCCAAGGCGCAAGCCTACAAAGACAAGCCCCAGATGCACGTCATGTTCCTGGACGACGGCATCATGGCCCGCGCGATTTCCATGGGCCTGTGCGAACAGCTTAACGACGACCCCGTCCTGAAAGAGCTGTATCCCACCGCCCTGATGAAAGACCGCATGGCCGCCGGCATCGACATCGGCATGACCGGCATCGGCTACAACACCCGGCTCTTCCAGAAAAACGGCTGGACCCCGCCCACCTCGTGGTTGGATTTGGCCGACCCCAAGTACAAAGGAAAGGTCGTCTTCCAGTCCGCGTCCGGCAGCACCTTCGGCCTGCACGGCTTCCTGATGTTCAACCGCATCGAAGGCGGAAACGACCAGAACTACGAGCCCGGCTTCAAGAAGTGGCCCTCCACCATCGGCCCCAACGTCCTCGAGTACATCCCCAACTCTGCCAAGCTCGCCGAGATGATCCAGTCCGACGAGGCCGCCATCTTCCCGCTCACCCCCACCGCCATCGCCCGCTTGAAGAAGCGCGACATCCCAGTGGAATACGCCCAGCCCAAGGAAGGCTCCGTCATCCTCATGGTCGGCGAATGCGTCATCGCCAAGAACAGCGAACCCGAACTCGCACAGAAGCTCGCGCTCTACCTCTTGTCCGCCAAGGCCCAGGCCAAGGCCCTGGAAATGGGCGGCCACTTCCCGTCCAACAAGAACGTCCAGGCCCCCGCCGACAACGCCGAGTCCCTCAAACGCTTCCAAGGCTACATGGCCAACGCTAAGATCCTGGACTGGGACCAGATCAACGCGGCCCGGCCCGCCTTCAACGCCCGCTGGAACCGCACGGTCGAACGTTGACGACACCGCGCGGCGCTCCTGTGGGCAACCCGCAGGCGCGCCGCGCCGGGCATTTGCCGCCGGACTATGCGCTTGAAACACGCGCCTGGCACACACGCCCGCAACACCAGCAAGGACACGCATGCGCCTCATCATCAACTCCGGCGGCCCTCAGGCGATCGACGCATGGCGCACGCAGTTCCGCACCTTCGCGCCGGACCTGGACGTCGTCGGCTGGCATGAAGACCCCGACCCCGCCACCATCGACTACGCCCTCGTCTGGGCCCCCGACGCCGGCCGCCTAGCCACCTTCCCCAACCTCAAACTCATCATCAGCGCCGGCGCCGGCGTCGACCACATCCTCGCCGACCCCGCCCTGCCGCGCCACCTGCCCATCGCCCGCATGGTCACCGCCCGCACGCAGACCGAGATGGCAGAATACGTGCTCACCAGCGCCCTGATGATCACGCGCAACGTCAAACGCATCACCGACAACCAGTCGCGGCGGCACTGGGAAATCTTTGACTCCTTACGGGTCGCCGCTGACGTACGCGTCGGCATCATGGGCCTGGGTCACCTCGGCGTCGCCGCCGCGCAACTCCTGTCCCGCGCGGGCTTCCCCGTCAGCGGCTGGTCCCGCGGGGCGACCACACTGCCCGGCCTGCCCTCCTACGCAGGGCAGGAACAGTTCACACAATTCCTGGCAAACACCGACCTCCTGGTCTGCCTGCTTCCCGCAACCGACGCCACCCGCGGCATCCTCAACCGCGACACGCTGTCGCAACTACCCAAAGGCGCCAGCCTCATCAACGCGGGGCGCGGCACTCACATGGTCACGCAGGACATCCTGGATGCGCTGAACAGCGGCCATCTGGACCAGGCGATCCTTGACGTCTTCGAACAGGAACCCCTGCCAGAAGACTCACCGCTGTGGACGCACCCAAGAATCACGATCACGCCCCACTGCGCAGCGATCCCCGACCGCAAGGAGCGGGCACGACACACCGCGCTGCTGATCGCCGCGAATGAACGCGGTGAAGCTCTGCCAAACATCTACGATCCAAAGCGCGGCTATTGATAGCGGCAAATCACACAGCGAAGCGCGCAGCGCCAAACGCGCGCCGCAAGCCACCGCGTAAGCTCCACCAGGCCGCCCGCGCGGCCGCCGTGGAGCGGGCCCCGCAAGTTCTTCTTCGCTTCACCACTGCAAACGAGAACGCCAAGCACGCGGCTCGCCCCAGCGATGTCGATACCCGAACCACCAGAGCTCGGTGTGGGGGCGGCGTTGGGGTGCGGGGCGTGTAGATGCGCCCGAGGGAATCTGAAGGGAAGGCCGAAGGCCTGGACGAAGAT
>NZ_JCBANC010000087.1:0-18497 GCF_059760815.1 Achromobacter sp. 1012554356
CCCCCGCGACAAGGCTTGAACATGGCCCGCCCCTCCGCACCCGGGGTGACGGACGCCGCCCCCGCCCGCGCCGCACCGGCGCGCGTGGGCGGCTGGCTGGCGCTGGCCTTGCTGATCATCGTGCTGGACCAGTTGACGAAGATCTACTTCAACACGTCGTTCCAGTACGGCGAACGCGTCAACGTCCTGCCCTTCTTTGACTTCACGCTGGTGTTCAACCGCGGAGCTGCGTTCAGCTTCCTCGCCTCCGAAGAAGGCTGGCAGCGCTGGCTGTTCACCGGACTCGGCTGCGTGGCGGCGGTGGTCATCGTATGGATGCTGCGCCGCACGCACGGCCAGCCGCGTTTCAGCCTGGCGCTCACACTCATCCTGGGCGGCGCCATCGGCAACGTCATCGACCGCGTGGTGTATGGCCACGTGGTGGACTTTCTGCTCTTCTACTGGAACGACTGGCAGTTTCCCGCCTTCAACCTGGCGGACGTCGGCATCACCTGCGGCGCGGTGCTGCTGGTGCTGGACGAACTGCTGCGCGCCCGCAAGCCGCCGGCCTGACGAGACGGGGGGGCATTGCGCCCCCCTTCCCTTTCGCTTCCCGCGGCTTTCGTCCGGCTTGATGCCCCCTCTAATACATGACGAACGGCGCATTGCGGCAATGCAGAATAAAATCCCTTCCAATTCCTCGATTACGCGGCGCTGAACCCGCCGCCCCGTCCTCATGCTCGATCTCGCCCGCAAACGCATCGTCCTCGGTCTGACCGGGGGCATCGCCTGCTACAAAATCGCCGAGCTGGTGCGGCGCATGACCGAACAAGGCGCCACGGTGGACGTGGTGATGACCGAGGCGGCCACGCACTTCATCACGCCGGTCACCATGCAGGCACTGTCGGGCCGCCCTGTGTTCGTCGACGCCTGGGATGCGCGCGTGCCCAACAACATGGCGCACATCGACCTGACGCGTGGCGCGGATGCCGTGCTGATCGCGCCCGCCAGCGCCGACTTCATGGCCAAGGTGGCGCACGGCATGGCCGACGACCTGCTGTCCACACTGTGCGTGGCCCGCGCCTGTCCGCTGCTGGTGGCGCCCGCCATGAACCGCGAAATGTGGGCCAACCCGGCCACGCAGCGCAACGTCGAAACCCTCCGCGGCGATGGCGTCACCGTGCTGGGCCCCTCGGCGGGCGAACAGGCCTGCGGCGAGACCGGCGATGGCCGCATGCTCGAAGCTCACGAGATCCTGACCGACCTGATCGCCTTCTTCCAGCCCAAGCTGCTGGCCGGCCGCCACGTGCTGCTGACCGCCGGCCCCACGTCCGAACCCGTGGATCCGGTGCGCGTGCTTAGCAACCGTTCCTCCGGCAAGACGGGCTATGCACTGGCCCGCGCCGCCCGCGAAGCCGGCGCCCGCGTCACGCTGATCACCGGCGCCACGTTCCTGCCCATTCCGCGCGGCGTGACCGCCCTGCCTGTCACCACCGCCCGCCAGATGCACGACGCCGTCATGGCCAGCGTGGGCGACGCGGACATCTTCATCGCGGTAGCCGCGGTGGCGGATTGGCGCGTCAAGAACGTAAGCACGCAGAAGCTGAAGAAAACCAGCGAAGGCGGCGGCGCGCCGCTGATGGAATTCGAACCCAATCCGGACATCCTGGCCGAAGTGGCCAAGCTTGAGAACGGCCCCTGGTGCGTGGGCTTTGCCGCCGAAACCGAAAAGCTGGCCGAACACGCCGAAGCCAAGCGCGCGCGCAAGGGTATCCCGCTGCTGGTCGGCAATCTTGCGCACAAGGTCATGGACGCCGACACCACCGAACTGGTGCTGTTCGACGCACAAGGCACGCACCCGCTGCCCGCCGGCAACAAACTGGACGCCGCGCGCCGTCTCATCGCGGAAATCGCGGCGCGAATGCCGGTCTGACGCTGCTAAAAAAAAACGCCAGGCCCTCTCGGGTCTGGCGTTTTGCTTTGCAGCGGCTGAAAGCCTTTTGCTGCGCCTTACTGCTCCAGGCTGATGTTCGCAGCCTTGACGATATCCGCCCATTGCTTGCGGTCGTTTTCAAGAAACTCGCTGAACTTCTCGGGCGCCATGCCGGTGACGGGTTCCGAACCCAGGCCGGCCATCTTCTCGATCAGCGCGGGCTGCTTCAGCACGTCCTGCAGCGCGGCGTAATAGGCGGCCAGCACGTCGGCGGGCAGGCCAGCGGGCGCGAACACGCCTTGCCACGTCGGCATGTCAAAGCCCTTCAGGCCTTGCTCGTCCAGCGTGGGCACGTTGGGCAATTGCGCGGCGCGCTTGATCGAAGCCACCGCAATCGCCTTGACCTTGCCTTGCGAAGCCAGCGGCGCGGCGGTCGAGATGTTGTCCATCGTCATGGCGATGTGGCCGCCGAGCAGATCGGTGATCACGGGCGCGGCGCCGCGGTAGGCGGCGTGCGGCACTTTGACGCCCAGCTTGTACAGCATGGTCTCGGCGATCAGGTGGTTGGAGATGCCGACGCCCGCGGTGCCGTAGGTGGCCGTCGGGGTCTTCTGGAAGTACTCCTTCAGCTCGGCCAGGTTGTTGGCCGGCACGTCCTTGTTCACGATGACCACATTGGGTTGCACCGCGGCCAGCGTGATGGGCGTGAAGTCGGCGGGCTTGTAGTTCGTGCCCTTGGGATTCAGGACATGGGTGATGGCCATCGAACCGGCCGCGGCGATGCCGATGGTGTAGCCGTCGGCGGGTGCCTGGCTCAGGCGGTACGCCATGATGTTGCCACCGGCGCCAGCCAGGTTCTCGACGACGACCGGTTGGCCCAGACGGGCGGACAGCGGCTCGGCCAGCAGGCGGGCCAGCGTATCGGCCGAACCGCCGGGGGCAAAGCCCACGAGCAGGCGAACGGGTTTGGCGGGCTTCCAGGCGTCCGCGGCATGCGCGCAAGTGGCCGACAGCGCGGCGACGGTGAAGAGTGCGCCAGCGGCGCGGTGCAGGGTACGGCTGATCATAAAAAAACTCCCAACGATTGATTGACGAAGTCGGCTTCGTCTCCTCTCGCCGCTCGCCCGGACCAGCCGCGCGAACCTGTGCAGCCGGAACTTCGGGATTGCGTCCGGCGGCGTTATTCCAAGATTTGTGCCAGTGCCAGGGCCACCAGGCGGTTGGACAGCAGCACGGGGCGGCCCGATGCCTGCGCAACCGCCTGGCGCATGGACTGCGCGTAGCCCATGCAGTGCATGACGATCAGATCGCAGGACGCCAGCTCGCGTCCGGCGGCCTCAAAGTTGCGGGCGGCCTGCTGCGCGTCGGCCTCGTAAGGCGACGCGTGCACGACGTGCGTTTCGCATTCCAGCGACACGGCCATGTGAAAGGCATCGACCTGCGCTTCCAGCGGAACCACCAGCCCGACCTTGCGGCAATGCTGCGCCAAACTTGCGACCAGGTGATCCACGACCTGCTGCGGCTCCACCACGAGGGTGCGCATCGGCGCGATGGCCGTGCCGGTGCACAGCGGCACCAGGATGTCATAGCCCTGCCCGTCCGCCTGGCGCATTACGTCGGCCAAGCGCCTCTCGGCGGCGGCGGCGTCCAGTTCGATCTGGGAACCGTCGCGCATGCGCGTGGCAAAGCGGTATTCGCGTGGGCGCGGCGCCAGGGCAGCCAGCGCGGCGGCATCCAAGCCGTCGAGCGCGCCGAACTCGTCGATGCGCACGTGGGCGCCGAGTACGGGCGCCATCTCGGGCACGACGTCGCTGCGGGGCGATTGACCGATGGTGAAGAACGCCACGCGGCGCGGTGTTTGGGCGCTCATTGCGTGGCGCCGTCTTCGCGGCCGATGGTCTGCAGGTGCGCCATCGAACCGTAGCGGGCCTGCAGGGCACCCCACTCGGCGTCGTCGAAGAAGGTCATGACGCGCTGCCCGTACAGCTTGGCGATCTCGATGCAGAAGCGCATGGCGACGTCGGCATCGACGGCGTTGGTGACGCCGGTGGCGCAGCCGGGCACGGTGGTCTGCGCCGTCAGGGCCACGCCAACGACCGGCGCGTCGGTGACGATGGCCGGCTGCATCAGGGAGTTCACATGCCACAGGCCGTTTTCGTAGGGCGTGATGTCCTGCGTGGTCAAGGGCAGCGTCACCGGCAGTTCACCGCTGACCCAGCCCATGACGTCCAGCATGGTCTCGGGGATGCGCAGCAGGTAACCCTGCTTGGCGACAGGCGTGAGCGCCACGCCGCGCTTGTTCACCAGGCGGTTGCCGCGCGTCGTGTCCACCGACAGGATCGCGTCCATGCGCGGATCCACTTCGTGCGACATCATCTCGCGCATGGGGAACGGCGAGCGCATCATCGGCACCGGATGATGCGGGCGCGTGCCAGCACGCGGGCAGATGTGGGTGCGGATGCGGACCGTACCGGGCATCACGTCGCCCTGCTTCGCCATCGCCATCAGCTTGAGCGCAGCTGCAATTGCCACGACCGCGCCGTCGCTGTCGGACACCAGACCCGTCACCGCGGGGCGCGCGCCGATGCCGCCCAGGCGGCCCACGATACCCAATTGCGGAGCCGAATCATCCGCGCCGGGAATGACGATGGACAGGAAGTCCGTGGCCAATCCGTCACGCGCAAGGTGCGTGACCTCAACCTCGCAATTGCCGGCATCGCGCAACACCTGCGCCACGGACTCGCCCGTGACGTGCGCGGACGATAGCAATTCGATGACGTCGATCACCTGCTTCATGCCGGGATCTCCACCGGGCCGGGACGGAACATGCGCGGTTCTTCGCGGCCCAGGAAGAGCGGCGCGTCGTGCGGACCAACCAGCGCGATCTCGTGGCCGCGCACGCGCAGACCTGCGCCTTCGGGCAGGCCCAGCACCGGCATGGCCGGATTCAGCGTGCAGAACTCGGCGAGGCGCTGCGCGCGCGTTTCGCCGCGGTGGCCGGGAGGGTGCGCGTTCGTGTAGTGCGGATTGATCTGGAAAGACAACAGACCCAGCGCGTCGAAGCCTTGCGGATCCGTGATGGGCATGTCGTTCGTGGTGCAGATGGTGGGGCAAGTCAGGTTGGAACCCGCGCTCCAGCCCAGGTAGGCGGCGCCTTCGCGCACGCGCCGCGCCACGACGTCGAGCAGACCCTGGCGACGCAATTGGCCCAGCAGGTTGAACGTGTTGCCGCCGCCGACGATGATGACCGACGCGCCCTCAAGCGCCGCGACCGGATCCTGCGCGGTGTGCAGGCCCTGGATGGCCAGGCCCGTGTCCGCCAGCGCCGACGTGACCAGCGCCGTGTAGTCGTCCCAATTGCGCGTGACCCCGGCAAACGGCACGAACACGGCCGGCGCGCCTTGCGGCAGGGATTCGATCAGTTCGCGGATGTCGGCCATGGCGTGCACCAGATAACCGGCGTCGCTGCTGGAATTGCTGAGGAGCAGAAGGTTCATGAATAAGGTCCGATGGGTGAAGGTTCTTTAAGGCTGGATTCGTTCGAAAACTGTTGGAACGGTCAGGTCAGCCAGTAGGGATCGTTGAGCTCGCGGCCCAGCGCGCCGACGTGTTGCAGCACGGACTCGCGCAGCACCGCCACGCGCGCGGCATCGGCCTGGAACGAGACGAACGACAGGCATAGCCCGCGCAGTTCGCCGGTGGCCGGGTCGCGCACGGCTGCCGCGACGGCGCCGATGCCCGGCATCGCCTGGTCGATGGCGACGCCGCAGTGATCCGCGCGTGTCTGCGCGACCAGGCGTGTCAGGTCACCGACAGTGGCCGGGCAATCGCGCCCTTCCATGGGCAGGGACTGGGCGGGGTCGGCGCCATACAGGGCCTGGAATTCGGCGTCGGTCAGGCGCGACAGCAACGCCCGGCCCATCGCCGTGCCTGACGCGGCGCGGCGCGATCCGGGCGGCGACAGCACCTGCACCGGATGCGAGCCGTTCAGCCGTTGCAGCACGACCGTTTCGCGCTGATTCAACGTGGAGAGATAGGCCGTCAGCCCGCTGTCGTCGGACAACCGGGCAAGAACGGCGCGGCAGGCCTCGTCCAGCGGCGTGGCTGCCATGCCGGCTCGTACGGCCTGCGCCAGCAGCGCACCCGCGCGATAACGGCGCGTCGCCGGATCCTGATCGAGCATGCCGTAGTGCTGCATCTGGTTCAGCAGACGCGAGGCCGTGCTCTTGGGCATGGCCAGGCGCGCGGCGACCTCGGTAAAGCTCAGTTCGGCCGCGCCCTCTGCGTACAGCGACAGCACGCGTTGGACGCCGTCAAGAATACTCATACTTGTTCCATAAAACGGAACCTAAGTTCCTTATTAGAGAACAAGAATAATGCAAGCGACGGAAGCTGGTCAATACAGCGCCAGCAAGAAAAAAGGCTCCCGGATCCCGGGAGCCTTTTTGCTGCGAGGCCATAGCCCCAAGCCGGCCTACTGCTTCGCCAGCTCGGACCATTGCGAAAGCGGCAACGGCGGCTGCGCATGCAGGATGCGTCCGAGCACTAGCTTCAGTTCATTCCAGCCGCCCCGGTTGGTCGGCCAGACCGTCGGCGTGACCGCACGCCACGCACCATCCGGCGTGCGCTCGGCCATCTTGAAGCGGAAGGTGTAGTGACCCGCCATGCCCATGCGCAGGTCCGACACGACCAGCGCATTGCCGATGACGTCATACCGCAGCCAATCGTCGGTGAACCAGCGCAGCCGTTCGTGCAGCGGCTCGCCCGTCAGTACGCGTCCGGCCTCCAGATTGAGCGGCAGGCGCACCCATTCCGGCGGATCGCGGTCGAACAGGCTACTGACCGATTCGTAATAATCGCCATCGCCGGTCTTGGCGAACACCCGCCACACCAGGGTGTTGAACGGCATGGGGACAGCGCGCAGCTGCGTCACGATAATGCCTCGCGCCTGCAGGGCGTCCCTCACGCGGTGCTCGGCCGCCATGCGGCCGCCCAATCCGAAGCCCAGGTACAGCGTGCTGAAGACCAACGCCCCCACCAGCAGCCGGCGCGCGGTGCGCGTCATGCCTACGCCGAGGGCGAACAGAACGCCCAACAGCAGAGGCACGGTGTACACCGGATCAATGATGAACACGGTCGACCAGCTTTCTGGCGTGAGCGCCAGCGGCCAGAACAACTGGGTGCCGTAAACGGTGAACGCATCCAGGATGGGATGCGTCACCAGGACGAGCCATATCGTCAGGAACAGCCTGCGCCCGCCATAGGGCGCATTAGGCCAATACTTGCGTATCAGCCAGGCCAGCAACATCGCCAGGCCGGTCAGCACGAAAACGGAATGCGAAAAGCCGCGGTGATAGGTCATGAGCGACACCGGATCCGGGTAGCTCATCAGGACATCCAGATCCGGCAAGGTGGCCAGCGCCGCGCCATAGATGAGGGCGCGTCTGCCCTGCACGCGCCCCAGCATGGCGCCTTGAATGCTGGCGCCCAGCACCGCTTGTGTAACTGAATCCATGTTTCTCCAACGTCGAGCGTTACGCCAAATGGCCTAGCCGCGTCACGGCCGGCCGCGCAGGCGTTAACATACCCGATTGCGTTCAGCTAATTTTCAACTTTGCATTCATGGATGAATACATCACCCAGATCGGCCAGTTCATAGAAGCCAACCAGGCTTGGGCAGGACCGATCACCTTTCTGCTTACGCTGGGCGAGTCCATGGTACTCCTGGGGCTTTTCATTCCCGCTACCGCATTGATGCTGCTGACAGGCGGCCTGATCGGCTCGGGCACGCTCGCGCCCTGGGGCGTGATCACCTGGGGCATCGCTGGCGCCATCGTGGGCGACGCGCTCTCGTACTACCTGGGTCGCTGGGCGGGACCCGGCGTGCTGCGGCGCTGGCCGCTCAAGCAGCAGCGCACCGGCGTGGCCCGGGCGCGGCTGTTCTTCTACCGCTACGGCTTTGCGTCCGTGCTGATCGGCCGCTTTCTGGGGCCCATCCGCTCCACCATTCCCACGGTGGCGGGCGTAATGGGCATGGCGCATGGCCGCTTCCAATTGGCCAACGTGCTGTCGGCGGTGCTGTGGATGCCACTGATGCTGGCGCCCGGCTACATTACCGCGCGCAGCCTGGGCACGGCGCAAAATGCCCAGCAGATTGCCATGATGATCGGCGCGGGGCTGTCGGTTTTGCTAGGATGCGGGCTTCTCCTCGCCATGGTGCGCAAGCGCCGCCAACCGGTGCGCGCGCGGCGGGGCAATTGATCCGGAGAGCGTCATGGCCATAGATGCCGAGCCCAAGAACGGTGATTTCGCGCGCTATATCGAAGAATTGACCAGCGCAGGAGGCGCCTCGCCGGGCCGCATCGCAAGCCGGCGCGACGCGCGCAGACAATCGGCCCCGGTTGCCGTGCCGATGCCGGTTGCCGTCCCGCCCTCGCCCACGCCGGGCTCGCTGTCGGACGCGCCCTGGGGCAATACCGCCTCTTCGTCCCCGCGTTCGCGCTCGGCGTCCCAGGCGCCCCTGGCGACCTTGCCGGGCCAGCCCGACCAAGCCAACGTCTCGCTCGCCCAGCAGGCGCGGCGGCGCAAGATCGGCGCCGTGCTGACCGTGGCCGGCATCATGGCGGGCTGGGCCGCGGCCAACATCGGTTTTCGCGCGCTGCATAGCCCCCGGTTCGAACTGGACGAGTTCATGCCCGCCGTGTTCCTGGCGTTCTTTGCCTTCATGCTGTTCAAGGCGGCCAGCGGCGCGCGCAATCCTCGCAAGACGCCCCTGAACAAGCTGCCGCCGCTGACGCCGTCGTCATACCGCAAGGACGGCGCCTGAATCCCCGGGGCGTAACTGGCGGGCGTTGGTGCTAACATTTCCGGCCATTGAACCAGCCCCCTCCCGGAGTGAAAGTGAATAACGTAGTCGGATTGAACCAGGCCCAGGCGGCCACGATGCTGAAGCTGCAAGGCCATCTGAACAGCATGATCAATCCGGACTGGGTCAACGGCGGCGCCCGCTTCCTGCGCGCCGCCTTCGTTGAATCGGCCGAAGCCCTGGAACACTACGGCTGGAAGTGGTGGAAGAAGCAGACCATCGACCTGCCGCAGGTCCAGATGGAACTGGTCGACATTCTGCACTTCTACCTGTCGCACTCGATTGTGCAGGCGGGTGGCGACGTTGAAGCCGCCGCGCGCGCGCTGGTCGCCGACCTGGCCACGCCGGCCACTGTCGCGCTGGACGGCAAATCCTACGCCCTGGACGTACTGAACGTGCCGGAATTGCTCGAGCTGATCGGCGGGCTGGCCGTGTGCGGCCGGGCCAGCTTCAAGGTCCTGGAGCAGACGATGACCGCGTGCGACATGACCTGGAACGACGCCTACACGCAGTACGTGTCCAAGAACGTGCTGAACATCTTCCGCCAGCAGCACGGCTACAAGGAAGGCACCTACATCAAGATCTGGAACGGCGAGGAAGACAACGTCGTGCTGGCGCGCCTGCTGTCGCAGCAGGATCCCGCCAGCGCGGACTTTGCCGATGTCCTGCATCGCGAGCTGGAAGCGGCGTACGCCAAGCTGTGAGCGGCGTGGCCGGGGACGGCCAAACCTGAGCGCAAGAAAAACGCCGCAATCGCGGCGTTTTTTATTTGACTTGCCTGACCGCCTAACGCTGCCCGAAGCGCGTCTCCCCAAACAGTGCCTTCAACTCGCGCGGCTGCGACCGCCAGTATTGCTTCGGCGCGCTGACCTGGCCGTCCAATTCGGCCGCCGCATGCCACGGCCAGCGCGGGTCGTACAGCATGCCGCGCGCGAGCGCGACCATGTCGGCCTTGCCCTGCGCCAGGATGTCCTCAGCCTGCTGGGCCTCGGTAATGAGCCCCACCGTGATGGTCGGCATGCCGATCCGGCGCTTGATCTCTTCGGCGAACGGAACCTGGTAATTCGGCCCCACCGGGATCTTCTGCTGCGACGACACGCCGCCGCTGGACACGTCGATGAATTCACAGCCGCGCGCCTTCAGCGCCTCGGCGAACACCAGCGTCTGCTCAAGGTCCCAGCCGCCCTCCACCCAATCGGTGGCCGACACACGCACGCCCAGCGCCACGGACGGCGGCGTGATCTCGCGCAGCGCCTGGAAAATTTCCAGCGGAAAGCGGATGCGGTTTTCCAAAGATCCGCCGTACGCGTCGTCGCGCTGATTCGACAGCGGCGACAGGAACTGATGCAGCAGATAGCCATGGGCGGCGTGCAACTCGATGGCGTCAAAGCCCAAACGAAGCGCGCGGCGGGCGCTGTCGACGAAGGCATTGCGAACGCGGTCAAGGCCCGCGGCGTCCAGTGCATGCGGCGCAGGCTCGTGCGCATTGTGCGGCACGGCCGACGGCGCCCATCCCAGCCAGCCGCCGGCGCTTTCGGGCACAAGCTGGCCGCCGTTCCACGGCGCGTCGCTGGAAGCCTTGCGGCCAGCATGTCCAAGCTGGATGCCCAGCTTGATGGGCGAGTAGCGGCGCACGGCGGCGACCACCTTGCCCAGTGCGGCTTCGGTCTCGTCGGACCAGAGGCCAAGGTCCCCCGGCGAGATGCGGCCGTCGGCCTCGACCGCCGTGGCTTCAGTAAACAAAAGCGCGGCGCCCGACAGCGCCAGGTGCCCCAAGTGAATCATGTGCCAGTCGGTGGCGCGGCCTTCTTCCGCCGAGTATTCGCACATGGGCGCGATGACGATGCGGTTGGGCAATTCGACGTTGCCGATTGACGTGGGGCTGAACAGATGGCTCATGCGGAAGGCTCCGGGTGCGTTGGACGTCACAGCATAGCGCCCGCCCATGCAAAGGCCGCCAATCCCAACGCCCCCGGCAGGGTCAACCCGGCAACTACTGCCCTTCGATCACCGAATCCAGGAACTGGCGCGTGCGCGCCTCCTTGGGCTGGCTGAACAGCACCGAGGATTCGGCGTCCTCAACGATGTTGCCCTGGTCAAAGAACAGCGTGCGGTCCGAGCTGCGTTCGGCGAATTTCATCTGGTGCGTGACGATGATCATCGTCATGCTGCGGCGGGCAGACAGGTCGCGCAGGATCTGCAGGATCCCGCCGACCAGCTCCGGGTCCAGCGCCGACGTGACTTCATCGAACAGCATGACCTGCGGACACATCGCCAGCGCCCGCGCGATACCGACCCGCTGCTTCTGCCCGCCCGACAGTTGCGCCGGATAGACGTCCAGCTTGTCGCCCAGCCCCACCATCTCCAGGTACTCGACGGCGCGATCGCGCGCCTGGTCGCGCGGCATGCCCAGCACGTGCAGCGGCGCCTCCATGGCGTTGCCCAGCGCCGTCATGTGCGGGAACAGGTTGAAGTGCTGAAACACCATGCCGATCTTGCCGCGCACGTTGCGCAGGTGTTCGGAGTTGACGCCGGCGGGGCGGCCCTGCGGGTCGGTCCACATCGGTTCGCCGTCGATCTCGATCTCGCCGCTGGTGGGCGGATCCAGCGTCATCAGCACGCGCAGCAACGTGGATTTGCCCGAGCCCGACGGACCGATGACGGCCACCGTCTGCCCCGCCGGAATCTCGAGATTGATGCCGCGCAGGACTTCCACGTCTCCAAAACGCTTGTGCAGATTCTTGATGCTTACGCTGGCGCTCATCGCTTTCCTCCAAATCGTTGCAGGCGGGCCTCCAGGCCGCGCACGCCCCAGGCCGCGACCAGGCTCAACGCCAGGAACAGCAGGCCCACCAGGGTCAGGGGTTCGGTGTACCGGAACGTCGCCGATCCGATCATCTTGCTTTGCTGCAGCAGCTCGACCACGGTGATGGCCGACAGCAGCGGGGTGTCCTTGAACATGGCCACCAGGTAGTTGCCCAACGCAGGCACGACGGGCGGGATTGCCTGCGGCAGCACCACGCCCACGGCCGTGCGCCAGCGCGACATGTTCAGCGCCGTGGCCGCTTCCCACTGGCCGCGCGGCACGGCCTCGATGCCGGCGCGATAGACCTCGGCGCAGTAGGTGGCATAGTGCAAGCCAAGCGCCACGATCCCCGTCATGAGCGGCGACATCTGCGCCCCGGTCAGCGGCAGGACATAGAACAGGAAATACATCTGCACCAGCAGCGGGGTGCTGCGCACGAACTCGATGAAGAATGCCGTGGGCAGCGACACGATGCGCAGCCGGGACCGCCGAAGCATCGCAAGCACCAGCCCCAGCGTCACCGCCACCAGCATGCCAAGCACGGTGGCCTGGATCGTGATGACAAGCGCCGAGGCCAGCGTGGGCAGGATTTCCAGTGCGAAAGACCAGTCGAATATCGGTGTCATCGGACTCGGACCCTCCGCTCAAGCAGGCGCACGCCCGCGGTGATCAGCAGCGCCACGCCGAAGTACATCAGCAGCATCAGCGTGAAGATCTCGGTCGTGCGCAGGGTTTCACTGCGCAGCAACTGGCCGCGGAAGGTCAGGTCGGTGATGGTGATCAGCGAGACCAGCGCGGTGTTCTTCAACAGCTCGATGAGCAGGTTGCCAGCGGGCGGCAGCATGGCGGGTACCGCCTGCGGCAGCACGATGCGCTGCATGATCTGGCGGCGCGTGAGGTTCAGCGCCACGCCCGCTTCACGCTGCCCGGGCGGAACCGCCCGGATGGCGCCGCGCACGACTTCCGCGCCATACGCGCCCGCGTTCAGCGCCAGCACCAGAATGCCGACCAGCATGGCCGGCAACTGCACGCCAAATAGCGGCAACACGAAGAAGAACCAGAAGAGCTGCACCAGGGCGGACGTGCCGCGAAAGACCTCCACGTAGACCGAGGCCGTCCATCGCACCGGCCGCACGGAAGACAGGCGCCCAATCCCGGACAGCAGCGCAAGCGGCACCGCCAGGACCACGGCGCCCGCCATGATCTGGAGCGTGACGGCCAACCCTTCGAGCAGGGGCGGCACAAGCTCCGCGATATGTTCAGACATCAACTGCATCGGCGCCCCTTACTGTCCGCTGCAGAGCTTGTCCGCAGTCACCCCTTGAGGCAGTTCCTCGGCGGTAAAGCCGAACGGCGCCACGAGCTTTTTGTGTTCGTCCGTGCCGATGAACTTGGCGAGTTCGGCATTGAAGGCGTCCGCGAAGGCCTTGTCGTCCGTCCGGAAGGCGTAGGCGCCGTAGCCGCGCACGCCCTTGCCGTCGATGACCGGATCGGTGAATGGATCGGCCTTCTCCAGCCCGCTGCCCTCCTGCGTCTTGCCCATCAGGTCGTTGACGGTCAGCGCGGTAGCGGCATAGGCGTCGGCGCGGCCGGCCTGCACGCCGGACAGCGCGCTGACGGCATCCGGGAACACGACCACCTGGCCGGCCGGAATCTTGACCTTCTCGGCGTACTCGCCCTCGATGGCGCCGACCACGACGCCCAGCTTGGCGTCCGGGTTCTTGAGCACGTCTTCGTAGCTATGCAGATTCTTGGGATTGCCCTGCTTGACCAGGAACGCTTCACCGACGCCATACGTCGGATTGGAAAACGCAACCTGCTGGCAGCGGCTGGGCGTGACATACATGCCGGCTGCGATGATGTCGAAGCGCTTGGCGGCCAGGCCGGGGATCAGCGATCCAAACTCGGTCAGCACGCCTTCGACTTCGTTGATGCCCATGCGCTTGAGCACCACCCGGGCGATTTCCACGGATTCCCCGGTGACCTTGGCCTCTTTGCTATCCATGTACGCGAACGGCGCCTCGTTGGCGTAACCAATGCGGATCTTGCCCGCCGCCTTGGCCGCTTCCAGGGTGCTGGCGTTGCTGGCGGGCTCGCCGCCTCCGGCCGCGGACTTGTCGCCGCCCGAGTCCGAACATGCGGCAAGCACGCCCAGGCTCAGGGCCAGCAACAGTCGTCTGGATTGGATGAGGGTCATGAATTATTTCTCCCGAATTTATTTCTAGGTGCATGGCTTCACTAAAAATAATACGCTAAGAAATGATTCGGACACTAATGATATAGGCATGAAAAAGCAGGCCTAAGCCTGCTTTTCGCGTCCGTTGCCCTATGAAGCGTTAGGACACGTTACGAACGGTAGACAGATATGGCACCGTTTATTGGGCGTACGAAAAGCGCCCATTTTTGACCGTGCCCATCACGCGCGCGCGCTCATCAAAGCCCTGGTGATTGTCCTTGGTGATGTTCAGGACGCCATTGGGCACGACCAGATCGCGAGTGCTTTCCAGCGCGTCGCGCAGAGCCAGGCGGAACTCCGGGGTGCCGGGTTTTGCGCCGGTTTTCAGAGCGCGCGACACGGCCGAGTCCAGCAGCATCCAGGCGCCGTAGGCGTCGCCGGCGAACTGCGTCAGCGTGTTCGGGCCGTACTGCTGCTCGTACTTGTCGGCAAATTCCACCGCCACCTTCTTGACCGGGTTGGAATCGGGCAGCTCGCGCGCCACGACGCCCGGACCCGTGGGGAAAAGCGTCCCTTCGACGTCCTTGCCGCCCACCTGCAGGAATTCCAGCGTGCCGATGCCGTGCGTCTGGTAGACGGCGCCGGTGAAGCCGCGTTCCAGCAACGTCTTTTGCGGCAGCGCCGCCGGCGTGCCGGAACCGGCAATCAGGACCGCGTCGGGCTTGGCCGCAATGACTTTGAGCACCTGCCCGACCACCGAGGCGTCGGTGCGCTGGAAACGCTCCTGCGCCACGATCTTCAGGTCCGAGCCGGCAGCGGCCGAAAACTCTTTCCACCAGCTATCGCCATACGAATCCGCAAAGCCGATGAAGGCCACGTTCTTCAGGCCTTTTTTCTTCATGTCATCGACCAGCACGGTCGCCATGAGCGAGTCGTTCTGCGGCATCTTGAAAGCCCAGGTGCGCTTGGGATCCGACTGCGGCTCGACGATGACGCTGGACGCCGCCAGCGCAATCATCGGCGTCTTGGTTTCGGCCAGCACGTCCAGCCCGGCCAGCGCCGCGGCGGTGATGTTGGGGCCGACAATGGCATCGACCTTGTCTTCGGACGTCAGCTTGCGCATGTTCTTGACCGCGCGGCTCACGTCCGTGCCGTCGTCCAGCACCACGTAGCGCGCGGGCTCGCCCCCCAGGGTGTTGGGCCACAGACGGATCGCGTTGTTGGTCTGAATGCCGATGGCGGCGGCGGGGCCCGTGGTGGAGACGTCCACGCCGATCACGATTTCGGCTTGAGCGGACAAGGCGGGAACGGCCAGCGCGACAACGCAGGCGTAGCGGGCAAGGATGCGGGGCATGACTACGGCTCTTGGGTAGGAGTGAAGGAGATGCCGCTATTTTGCCTGATGCGCTCGCTTCCCCTCTTGATGCGGCCGGCCCATTGCCGCGTGCCGGCCAACGGCCGCTTGGTCCGTTACATCGGCTTGCCGTTGCGTACCGGCGTTTTCCGCGCGGGGCGGCGTGCCGGGCCGTATCATCGACGGTGCCGCCTGAGGCAAGGCGCGCCGTCCGCGAGACGGCGCTGCTCTCCCACCCCGGACGCGCCGCGCACGGCCGCGTTCCCACACAGGAGTCCTGTATGAAGAAAACCGCATCCGCCGCCTGGTCGGGCGATCTGAAGACTGGCAAAGGCACGATTTCCACGCAGAGCGGCGCGCTCAAGAGCCAACCCTACGGCTTCAATACCCGGTTCGGCGACACGCCGGGCACCAACCCCGAAGAACTGCTGGGCGCGGCGCACGCCGGCTGCTTCACCATGGCGCTGTCCAACATTCTTTCCGAGGCCGGCCTGGTCGCGGACAGCCTGGACACCAAAGCCGAAGTCACGCTGGACAAGCTCGACGATGGTTTTGCCATCACCGCCGTCCATCTGACCGTCGAGGCCGTCATTCCGGGCGCCTCCGCCGAGGCCTTTGAGGACGCCGCGCGCAAGGCCGAAAAGGGCTGCCCGGTTTCCAAGGTGCTGAACGCCAAGATCTCGATGGACGCAAAGCTCAAGTCGTAATTAACGCGAGCGATCCGGCCTCCGAACCGGGGCCGGATCATTGGCGCGCCCTATCCCGGGCGTGGCCAAAATCAATTTGACGGTGCAAAGTCGCTTCTGGACAATGAGAACCATTCTCAGGAGCGACGCATGACCGGATTCATCTACGCGATTTCAGGCGGCAATGCCGCCCTGGCGCAGGACGCGCGGATTTCCGCCAACCTGCGCCGCATGGTCGGGTCCGGCATCCTCGTGGCCGTCGGCTACATCGACCCGGGCAACTGGGCCACCGACATCGCCGGCGGCAGCGGCTTCGGCTACGGCCTGTTGATGGTCGTCATCACGTCGGCCTTTCTGGCGCTGGGCTTCCAGGTGCTGGTGTCGCGCCTGGCGCTGGCAACCGGCCAGGATCTGGCCACCCTCACCGCCCGCCACCTGTCGCCCCGTCTGGCCAAAGCCGCCTGGCTGGCCGGCGAGGCCGCCATTCTGGCCACTGCGCTGGCCGAACTGATCGGCGGCGCCATTGCACTGCGGCTGCTGTTCAACCTGCCGCTCATCGCAGGCGTTGCGGTCACGGGCATCGGCACCTTTGCCGTGCTGGCCATGACGCGCGGCAACGCCGACCGGCATGAACGCGTGATCGCTCTGCTGCTGGCGGTGGTTGCGTTGTCGTTCGTGTTCCTGCTGTTCAAGGCCAATCCCGCCTGGTCGGAAGTGGCGCACGGCGTGACCGAAACCGGCAAGGCGCTGCGCGACCCCCAAGGGTTTCTGATTGCGCTGGGGATTCTTGGCGCGACCCTCATGCCGCACAACCTGTACCTGCATTCCGGCACGCTGGCGCAGCGGGCGCAGGGCTTGCCCGCACAAGCGCGCGGCATGGCGATGCGCGTGGCGCGCAACGACACCATCGTGTCATTGGGCGTGGCGATGCTGATCAACGCGGCCATCATGATTGTGGCCGCGGCGTCGCTGTCCGGGTCGGGGATGGTGGTGTCCAGCCTGGACGACGCGCACGCGGTCATCGGTCATACGCTGGGCATCGTGGCGGCAGTGGTATTCGCCGTGGCGCTGTATGCCGCCGGGCAAAGCTCCACTATCACGGGCGTACTGGCCGGCCGCATCCTGTCGCGGGGATTCCAGGTGGGCAGCAACTGGTCGGACCGCCGCCGTGCGCTCATGACGCGCGTCGTGGCGGGCGCCGCAGCGGCAGGCCTGCTGGCGTTTACGGGCGGCAAGGATCCGGACGGGCTGCTGGTGCTCAGCCAGGTCATCCTGAGCCTGGCATTGCCTTTCGCGTTGGGGCCGCTGGTGGTGCTGGCGTGCCGCAAAAGTCTGATGGGCGCGTATGTGCTGCGAGGCGCATGGGCCTGGGCCGCCATCGGGGCGACCGTGGGCATCATCGTTTTGGACGGCTATCTGCTGCTGGACATCGTGGTCTGACCAAGGCGCGTCGCCCAAAAAGAGGGCAAAAAAAAACGCCAGCGATCAAAGCTGGCGTTTTTTCTGGCGGGGGACTTCAGTGGTAGGCGGAGACTACCGGGTGCTGACGGCGGCCAGCGTCCATGTTGTGCAGGACCTCGCCGACGGCGCCGCCCAGCGCGGCCATACGCAGCTTCAGGCGCAACCAGCGCGAGCCTGCAGAAGGACCGGACAGGGTTTCCGCCTTGATGGCCTCGCGGATCAGGGACCGCTCCAGCGCATCCGACATACGGGCATTTTTCAACGCGGTATCGCTCATGATTCTCTCCTTGAGAAAAGCGATGTGGAACAACGTGAAGCCATCTTAGATCCACGTATGCTGCGTTGCAATAAAAATAACAAACATTTTTTTCGCCGTTGCGCAATGGGTACAAACACCACCAAAACGGTGCGCGCCGCACAGGGTTACGCACCGCTTTTGTGCAGCGCCCTAAGCCGTTCGGTGGGGTAAATGCGCCTGGATCAGCTTGTCGGCCATCGCGGCCACCCTGCCCGCCGGTCCGCCTTCACCAAAAAGCTGGCTGGAGACGAAAGCGCCTTCGATCAATAGCAGCAGTCCGTCGGCCAGGGCCTCGGGATCTTCCGCGCCCATGCCGGCGGCCATGGCGTTCAGCCGGCGGCGCAGTTCGCGCTTGTGCTCGACGGCGACGGCGCGGGCGGGATGCGCCGATTCCGGATACTCGACCGCTGCATTGGTCAGCCCGCAGCCCCGGTAGCCGTTCTGCACGGCGCGGCCGGCCATGCCGGTCAGATAGTCGAGCAACTGGGCGCGCGGATCGCCCGGATGGGCGGCGCAGGCGGCGTCAAAGCGCGCCCAGAATTCGGCGTCGTAGTCGCGCAGGTACGCGGCAGCCAATTCGTCCTTCGAGGAGAAACTGCGGTACAGGCTGGGCTTCGTCACGCCCGCCTGATTGACGATGGCGTCCACGCCCACCGCGCGGATGCCGTCGCGGTAAAACATCTCGCGGGCGGTCTTGCGGATGCGGTCGGCCGCCAGCAGCGGCTTGGACGCGGATTTGCCGGTGTTGCCGGCTGCGGCGGAGGGGGAATTCTTACTGGCCATGCTGGGCTCCTTTTCTGCGGGATGGCATCGATCAGCCCGCCCGAAAACAGGGTCGCCAAAAAGCGCTTGACGATGTTACTGACCGGTACGTACTATGCGCAGACCTCAATACGTACCGGTCAGTAACATGAGTATAGCCCACCCTCCCTTCCCTTT
>NZ_JCBANC010000088.1:0-18385 GCF_059760815.1 Achromobacter sp. 1012554356
CCGCCGAACGCGCCTTCATCATCCCCCCGCCCGCCGACCAACAGTCTGCGAACGCGGCCAGTGCCACCGCCACGCAGGAAAAAGCCGTCATCGCCGGCGGCTGCTTCTGGGGCGTGCAAGCCGTCTTCCAACACGTCAAGGGCGTCAGCAACGCCGTGTCCGGCTACGCGGGCGGCCAAGCCAACACCGCCAACTACAACGCTGTAAGCGGCGGGCGCACCGGCCACGCGGAAGCGGTGGAAATCACCTACGACCCCAAACAGGTCAGCTACGGGCAGTTGCTGCAGATCTATTTTTCGGTGGCGCATGACCCCACCCAGCTCAACCGCCAGGGGCCGGATCACGGCACGCAATACCGATCCGCCGTGTTTCCGGCCAACGACAGCCAGCGCAAGGTGGCCGAGGCGTATATCGCGCAGTTGAATAAAACGGGGGTGTATCCGAAGGCGCTGGCCACCACCATCGAACCGTTGCAGGCGTTTTATCCGGCGGAGGATTACCACCAGGACTATCTGGTGCGGAACCCCAACAGTATGTACATCGTGATCAACGATGTGCCGAAGGTGGAGAATCTGGCGAAGACGTTTCCGGATTGGTGGCGGGATAAGCCGGTATTGGTGAGCGCGAAGGATAGATAGCGCCGGGGGGGCGGCGCAAACGCGCGGCGAGGAATTCGGCATTTTCTTGCCGGCCACCGAGCCAACCGAGGCCCTACGCTGCGCAGAACGCCTACGCGCCGCGATTGAGCACGCCGTGCGGCATCCAGGCGACGAATCGCCGGTCACGATCAGCGCGGGGGTGGCGCATACGGATGGCCCGGACTCCTGGGAAGCGTTGTATCAGCGGGCCGACGTCAAACTGTATCAAGCCAAACGGGCGGGCCGGAACCGGGTCGAGGCAGAGTAAAATCCGCCCCCCATGCGCTTTTCCGACCTCACCCATCGCCTCACCGCCCTAGGCGCCCTGCCCGTTCACCGTGGCCGGGTCGTGCGCGTCTGGTTGAACGGGCAAGCGCTCGACACCGGGACACGGCGGCGTAGCGCCGAACACTTCCTGCCTCTCGCGCTGCGCGATGCCATTCCCGCCTTGACGTCGGAACTGGACGGCCTTGCCCGAGTCCGCTCCGAACACGCCGGCAGCGACGGCTCGCGATTGCTTGTCGAGCTGGCCGACGGGCAGATGGTCGAAAGCGTGCTGCTGCCGCGGGACGGCCTGTGCGTTTCCACGCAGGTGGGCTGTGCGGTCGGCTGTCGGTTCTGCATGACCGGCAAGAGCGGCCTGATCCGTCAGGTCACGAGCATGGAAATCCTTGCCCAGGTCGTGCTGGCTCGGCGTCAGCGCGCGGTGAAGAAGGTTGTCTTCATGGGCATGGGTGAACCGGCGCACAACCTGGACAACGTGCTCGAAGCCATCGACCTGCTCGGCACGGAAGGCAATATCGGCCACAAGAATCTGGTGTTCTCGACCGTGGGCGATCAGCGTGTGTTCGACGCCCTGCCGAAGCAACGCGTCAAACCGGCGCTGGCGCTGTCGCTGCACACGACCAAAGCCGACCTGCGCGCCCACCTGCTGCCGCGCGCGCCGAAAATCGCGCCCGAAGCGCTGATTGAACTTGGCGAGCAATACGCTCGCGACACGGATTACCCGATCCAGTATCAATGGACGCTGCTCAAGGGCATCAACGACGGCGACGACGAACTCGATGCCGTCGTGCGGCTGCTCAAGGGCAAGTACGGCGTCCTGAACGTCATCCCCTTCAATAGCCTCGAAGGGGATGACTACCAGCGCCCTGATGCAGAGCGTATCCGCGCGATCGTCCGCTATCTGCACGGCCGTGGTGTGCTGGCCAAGGTCAGGAACAGCGCTGGGCAGGACGTGGACGGCGGCTGTGGCCAGCTGCGCGCACGCGCGGTGGGCGCGGCGCAGGTGGTTGAACTGCGGCGAAAGCCGGCGTCAGTTGACCAGGCCGATCACCGGTAAGCGATCACAACGAACCCTCACACCTGCGCCCGCAGCCACCCCGCCACCGCCTGCACGGCCACCGACGCGTCCCGCTCGCCAAACATCGCCAAGTGATACGTATGCCCGTCGATCTCGGGCCCGAACGGCTGCACCAGATGCCCGGCCCGCAACTCATCGTCCACCAGCGCCAGGCTGACCAACGCAATCCCATGCCCCGCCACCGCCGCCTGTATCGCGTGGCCTTCATCTGAAAACCGCAACTGCCCGCCCTCGGGCGGCAGCGGGCGCCCAGCTATTGAAAACCAGCGCTCCCACGTTGGATTCTCGGGTTGCGCGCGTTTCCAGTCGAAGCGGATCAACGGCACTCGCGCCAGATCATCCGGCGACACGACGCCCAGGCGCGGATTAGCGACCGGCGCAAACCGGTCGGTGAACAGCGGCTGCGTCACCAACCCGGGATACGGCCCGCGGCCATAGCGGATGGCGATATCGACCGTGGACGAGCGCAGGTCGACGAGGTCGTCGCTGGCCTGCAATTGCAGGTCGATATCGGGATGCAGCCGACGGAAATCAGCCATGCGAGGCACCAGCCACTTCACGGTGAAAGCGTTGGTTGCCGAGATGCTGACTTGCGCCCGCGTGCGCTGCTGCGTGAGGCGCGCCAAGGTGGCCTCGAACTTGTCGAAGCCGTCGCGCAGCACGGGGTAAAGCTGCGCCCCCGTTTCGGTCAGCGTGACCTTGCGCACCTGGCGATCGAACAGCGCGAGGCCGGTGCCCGCCTCCAGCGCGCGGATCTGGTGGCTGACGGCGGTGGGGGTGACGGCGAGTTCCTCGGCGGCGGCCTTGAAGCTGCCCAGGCGGGCGGCGGCCTCGAAGGCGCGCAGTGCGGATAGCGGAAGGGACCGGCGTTGCATGGGCGGCTGGCTTATAAATGAGTTTTTCTCGTCTTATAGCTGACAAACGAACCTTTGTCACGGTTCAGTCGCAAAGCCTACATTGGCATCACCGGACACCAGCCCCCATATTCCCGTCCGGTAATAGATGAAGGAATTCGCATCATGCTCAAACAAGTCATCACCCAGCCCGACAATTACGCACCCTTCCTGCTGTCGCAGGGCATCCAGTTCAACAATCTGCTTTTCATCTCGGGGCAGGCCGGCGCCGCCGACGACGGAAAGATCGTGGACGGCGGCTTTCTGGCGCAGGGCGAGCAGGCTTTTCAAAACCTGCGCCGTGCGCTGGAAGCCGGCGGCTCCAACCTGAAAGACGTCATCAAGATCACGATCTTCGTCACCGACATGGGACATTTCGACGACGTGGTGGCGCTGCGCCGCAAGTTCTTCTCGGCGCCCTACCCGGCTGACACCATTGCGGAGATCAAGGCCCTGTATGACCCGGCCGCGATGATCGAGATCGAAGCCATCGCCGCGGTCCGCCAATCGGAGGGCCAGTGAAATGACCACGCTTAACAAGCGTCCGCGGAACGACGCGCCGACGCCACCCGCCACGCTGTTCACGCCGCTGCGCGTGGGCGCGCTGAACCTGCCCAACCGGCTGGCCGTCGCCCCCATGACACGCGTCAGCGCCACGGCGGACGGCCACGCCACCGCGCAGATGGCCGAGTATTACGAGGCTTTCGCCGCCGGCAGCTTTGGCCTGGTGATCACCGAAGGCATCTATACGGACAAGGCCCATGCGCAGGGCTACCTGTTCCAGCCCGGTCTGGCGGACGACGCGCAGCGCGAAGCCTGGCGGCCGGTGGTGGACCGTGTGCATGCGCGGGGTGGACGCATCATTGCGCAGCTCATGCATGCGGGTGCGCTGTCGCAGGGCAATCCGCATCGGTCCGGGACCAAGGGACCGTCGGCGGTGCAGCCAGCCGGACAGCAGATGACCTTCTACCGCGGCCAAGGGCCCTACCGGATGCCGGAAGCGATGACGATCGATGAGATCGCCGAGGCGGTCGACGGCTTTGCGCGGGCGGCGCGCCGGGCGCAGGAAGCTGGGTTTGACGGCGTGGAGATACACGGCGCCAACGGTTATCTGCTGGACCAGTTCCTCGGCGCCCACACCAATCTGCGCCTGGACCGTTATGGCGGCAGCGTGGACAACCGCCTGCGTCTGACCGTGGACGTGATCCAGGCGGTACGGCAGTCGACGCCGGCTGGCTTTGTCGTGGGCGTGCGCAGCTCGCAGGGCAAGGTCAACGACTTCACCCACAAGTGGCCTGGCGGCCAGGAGGACGCCGCACGGATCTTCGGCACACTGGGCGCGCAGCCCATCGATTACCTGCACACCACCGAGTTCGAGGCCTGGCGTCCCGCCTTTGGCGAGGACGGCCCCAGCTTGGCGGCGCTGGCGCGCAGGCACGTCTCGGTGCCGGTGCTGGCCAACGGCTCGTTGCATGACGTGGCGCGGGCCGAAGACCTGATGGCCCGGCAAGAGGCGGACTTCGTTTCGCTGGGGCGAGGCGCGCTCACGCATGCCGACTGGCCCGCCAGACTGCGCGCCGCCCAGCCGCAGGAGGAATTCGACCGAGGCCTGCTTGCGCCGATCGCCGATCTGGACAATGCGGTCCGCCATCGCGCGCTGGCTCAGCCTGCCTGATCTGTGGGCGAAATCCCGAGGATGAGATCAATCGGCGAGACAGGTCGGCGTGATCAATCGCTCACGCCGGCTGGGTCTGATTGTCGCGTCGGCACGGGCAGGACGCGGGTGCGCCCTGCTCGCGCTTCGCGCCTTTCGCGCTCCCTGCACCCCGTCCCGGCCTCGCCGGCGGCGGATCAGCCCGCACGCAGCAAGGACTGATAGATCCACGTCCCGATGCCGGTGATTGCGGCATCGCCATGCGCCATCCCCATCACCTGCAACCCCAGCGGCAAGCCATCGACCGCCATCAACGGCACGTTGATGGCGGGCGCGCCCAGCAGTGACGACGCGCATGCAAAGGAGACGTCGCCCGTCGGATACTTGCTGTCGCGGATGTCGGCCGCGATGGGCGCCGCGCCGCAGGCATTCAGGCTCACCAGCGCATCGCATTGCGTGGCCAGGGCCGCCAGGCATAGTCGCGCGTGTTCGCGCAGCAGCAGGCATTCGCGGTATTCGGCCAAGGTCATGCCGCGTCCGCTTTCAAGCTGCCGCACCAGGCTGGGACCCAGCGTATTGGGATGCTTGGCGACCAGATTGGCCAGCGACCAGCGCTGCTCCCACGAGATCAGCCGCAGCGACAGGGGCGCCGCCTGCGAGATGGCGCGCTCCAGCGCGTCGACCAGAGGCGAATCGCCACGGCGGATGATCGTCACGCCTTGCCCGGACAGCTTGGCGAGGCTGGCCTCAAACGCCGCGCGGGCATTCGGTTCCGCGCGCGCCCACCCCTCGGTTTCCAGCGCGACCAGCCGCGTGGGTTTTTGTGCCGAGGGCGGATGCAGCGGACCATACAAGCCCGGATGCCCCGGGTCGCCGCCCGCGCGCTGGGCGATTTCCGCGGCAGCCGTCCACATGTCCTCGACGCAATTGGCGTGGATGCCGATGTGGGCCTGGCTAAGGCCCAGGCGTTCGCCTCGATTGAGCGCGCCGAACGTCGGCTTCAAGGCCCAATTGCCGTTGTAGCTGGCCGGCCGCAGCACAGAGCCCACGAGCTGCGATCCGATGGCCATGGGCACCATGTTGGCGCCCACGACGGCGCCCGACCCGCTGGACGATCCGCCCGGCGTGCGGCGGGGGTCGAACGGGTTGGTCGTCGGACCGGGGTCGAGAAATCCCAGCGCCGTCGTGACGGTCTTGCCCAAAATGATGGCGCCGGCATCGCGCAGCGCACGCACGACGGCGCTGTCGTTCTTCGGGAAGTTGCCATCGAACGCCGCGCAGCCCATCTGCGTGGGCATATCGCGTGTTTCGATCAGGTCCTTGATGCCGACCGGCATCCCGTCGATCGCCGACAGCGGGCGGCCGTCGCGGTAGCGCTGGGCGCTGGCGTCGGCCGCGGCGCGGGCGCCGGCCTCGTTCAGGACGACCCAGCCCTTGAGCTGGCCCTCCCGTGCGGCGATCACCTCCAGGCAGCGTTCCAGGTAATCACGCGGCGTGTCGCGGCGTTCGGCGAAGTTGGCGCGGGCGTCATGAAACGTCAGCGCGGTGTGGGTGCTGGGATCGTAGGTCAAGGTGTGGCTCCGGTGTCTTATTCGCTGCTTTTTATTCGCTGCTCTTGATGCCGAGGGTCCGAATCAATGCGCTCCATCGGGCATATTCGGCGCGGAAGAACGTATCGAATTCGGCCGGCGTGCCTGGCTGCACCAGCAGATTGATGCCCTTCAGGCGTTCCTGGATCGCGGGCTCGGCCAGCACCTCGTTCAGGTCGCGGTTGATCTTCAGCTTGATGTCGTCGGGAATGCCGGCGGGCGCGAACAGGCCGTACCAGGCCTCCAATCGCAGCCCGGGCAGGCCCGCCTCGGCCGCGGAGGGCACGGTGGGCAAGGCCTCCAGACGCTGCGGCGACGCCACGGCGTAGGCCTTGAGCCTGCCGGCCTTCACGTGGTTGATGACGTTGCCCGACGCGAACTGCACCAGCAGGTCGACTTCGCCGCCAATCGCCGCCATCGAGGCCTCCAGCGCGCCCCGGTAAGGCACGTGCATCACGTCCACGCCGGCCTCGCGCTTGAAGATCTCAGTGAACAGCTGCAGCGACGATCCCGAGCCGTTGGACGCGTAGGTGTACTTGCCCGGTTCGGCGCGAAAGCGTTTGATCAGCGTGGCCAGATCGGCATCGTCGATGCCCGGGCGCGTGAGGACCAGGACCGGCAGGCTGCCGATCTTGCCGATGCGCGCCAGGCCGTTCTCGACGTCCAGCTTGGCGTTGGGATTCAAGGCGGGCAGCGTGGCCAGTTCGTTGAAGGTCAGCATCAAGGTGTAGCCGTCGGGCTTGGCCCGGGCCACGTAGTCGGCGCCGATGAGGGTGCCCGCGCCCGGTTTGTTCTCCACCACGACAGGCTGCCCCCAGCGTTCGGCAAGCCGCGGGCCGATCAGGCGGGCCAGGATGTCGGCGGTTCCGCCGGGCGTGGTCGGTACCACGATGCTGACGGGACGCTGCGGATAGCCGGCCGCCGTTGCGGGTCCGGCCAGCACTGCGGCGCCGCAGAGGGCGGCGATTCCGATCCGTCGAGCCAATGTTCTAAACATGGATTTCCCCTTATGGATGTTTCTTTTGGCTGCTCTTGCGCCGCGAAGTCGGGGCGGCCGTGCCATCTTGGGCGTTTGGGCATCAGGGTTCAAACGACTTTATCTATGGCACACTTAACTTTTTGTTAACTGAACCACCCCGATGACCGCCCTGCCTCCGCTCAATGCGCTGCGCTGTTTCGAGGTTGTCGGCCGTCTGGGCAGCATTACCAGCGCGGCCGAGGAACTCAGCGTGACGCCCGCTGCCGTCAGCCGCCAGATCCGCCTGCTGGAGGAACATCTGGGGCTCCGCCTGTTCCTGCGCCAGCACCGACGCATTGTGCTCACCTCCATGGGCGCGGGGTATCACGCCGATATCGCGCGCCTGTTCGGCGGGCTGCAGCGCGCGACGTCCGAACTGGGCGAGCGCTCGCGCCGGCGCCAGTTCGTCATCAAGGCGCCGCACAGCGTGGCCATGCGCTGGCTGCTGCCGCGCCTTTCCGGGTTTCACCGCCAATATCCCGACATCGACGTCAAGCTCCACACGGCCGTGGACGCGCCGGACTTCGAGCGCGAGGAAGTGGACGCCGGCATCTGCATGGGCGACGGCCGCTGGCGGGGCCTCGTCAGCTACAAGCTGATGGTCAATGAGTTGCTGCCGGTGTGCATTCCGGAAAAGCGCGCCCGGCTGCACACGCCCGCCGACCTGAAAGGCGAGATCCTGCTGCACACGCTGGCGCGCCCCGACTACTGGGAAATCTGGCTGCGGGCGGCCGGTCTGACGGAGATCGATGTGTCGCGCGGTTTGCGCTACGAGTCGTCCGCGCTGGCCTACGAGGCCGCGTTGGAAGGTTACGGCGTGGCCATCGCGCAAAAGCCGCTGGTGCAGAAGGAACTGGACGAAGGCCGGCTGGTTGCGCCGTTCGACCTGACAGTGGATCTGGGCGCGCAAAGCTATTACTTCGTGCTGCCGCCCGAGGACTACCGAAGGCCCTCGCCCGAGCTTACGCAATTTCGTGCCTGGGCCGAGTCGTGCGCGATCTAGCGGGCGCGGCAAAGGCGTACGGTCGCAATCGCCGTGCCGCGCCCCGGCCTGCGTGACAACCGTGCCACCCGCCCTGCCTGCGCATTAGGCTACAGTGCAGGGTCGCCCTCAAGGCCCGCGGCGTCATCGCCGCGCATCAACGAATCCAGGAGCAGTACCGCAGTGAACGACACTTCCACGCCGGACACCGACATTTCCGACGCGCCCAAGGAACAGGAAGCCAGGCTCTGGCGCGACGACGGCTGGACCGCGCGCGTCATCAAGAACGAAGACGACGACGGCTGGGCCGTCGAAATGACCAAGGACGGAGAGGCCGAACCCGCCCTGGTGGGCCCCTGGACCATGGGCCGCGACAAGAAGAACCCGAAGCCGCTCGACTCGCCTGCCTTCATCACGCTGGTCAAGACCGCCAACGAAGTCCTGCGCCGCCACGAACAACAACTGCACGCCACGCTGCACAAGAGCGTAAAGATCGACACCGACGAAGGTCGCCTGACCATCAAGCTGGACATCGTGCCCGACGAGGACGAGCCCTATGCCACGCTCAGCGCCTACGACGAATTCGGCGACCAGCTCGCACAGATCCGTGTGCCGCCAACGTACAAGCTGAACGTGCAGCGGGCGTCGGAATGGGCGGCGGGCGGGTTCGGCAGAGAGGGCTGATATCCGCGGCCTGTGAAAGCACCGCCCGAGCACGCGCCAAAGCGTGCCCAGGCGGGCGGTTGCCGGGTAGTGCGCTGCCGCTTGTCGCCACATCGCGGCTTCTCTTAGAATGCGGATGATTCTCATTTTTCACGGTGCCGGTATTCTCCAGCCCCGCGACGCGCTGGAGGGCAGGATGTCCGCGACTGAGTTTGCAGTGCCGCAGCAGGGCATCGATGTCCTGTACGCGAATCACCATGGCTGGCTGAAAGGATGGCTGCGGCGGCGGCTGGGAAATTCATCCGATGCCGCCGATCTTGCGCACGACACCTTCATGCGCCTCCTGGTCCGCGGCGACACCGTCGAGGTGCGCGAGCCACGCGCGCTGCTGACCACCGTGGCCCAAGGCGTGGTGTCCAATTTCATACGGCGCCGCAGGATCGAAGAAGCCTACCTGGCCACCCTGGCCGACCTGCCCGAGCTTGAAACGCCCGGCCCCGAAACGCGCGCCATCCTGCTTGAAACCCTGGTCGAACTGGACCGCCGCCTGGATACGCTGGCTGCTCCCGTGCGCCGGGCGTTCCTGCTGTCTCAGTTGGAAGGCATGAAGCAGGCCGACATTGCCGCCACGCTGAACGTCTCACTGGCGACCGTGCAGCGCCATATCGCGAAGGCCGCGCACCTTTGCTTCTTCGGCGCCTGAGCATCGGCACGGCCGTAGCCGCCTGTTCCAAGAACGCCCGCTTCCCCATGCCCAACTCGCCCGCGGACCCGAGCCCGACGGCCTTCCCCCAGCTTGAGGGCCCGCCATTGCCCGCCAGCGTCAGCCTGCGCGCCGTGGACTGGCTGGTCGCCCTGCAGGCGCCCGACGCCAGCGACGCCACGCGCGAGGCCTGCCGGCGCTGGCGCGAGGCCGACCCCGACCACGAGCGCGCCTGGCGGCACATCGAGACCTTTGGCCAGCAGTTGCGCGGATTGAACACGCCGCTCGTACGCGGCGCGCTGACGCGCGAGGACCGGAGCCGTCCCGCGCGGCGCCAGGCCGTCAAGGCGCTGGCGGTGGCGCTGTTTGCCGGCGGCGGCGCCTGGCTGGCGCGCGACAACCTGTGGCGCGGCTGGCAGGACTGGCAGTCCGATCACCACACTGCGGCCGGAGAACGCACGAGCATCCTGCTGGCCGACTCCAGCCGCATCGACCTGGACACGGCAAGCGCCATCGATGTCCGGTTTGACGGCTCGCAGCGCCTGGTCCGCCTGCTGCACGGCCGGATCCTGATCGCCACCGCGCCCGATCCGGCATCCCAGGCCGGGCGACCCGCTCGTCCTTTTCTGGTGGAAACGGCGCAAGGCCGCGTGCGGGCCCTGGGCACTCGCTACAGCGTGCGCCAGTTCCCTGGCCGCAGCCACGCCGCGGTGTTCGAGGGCGCCGTGGAAATTCGCCCCGAACACCAAGCGGATACGCCGCACGTCATTCACGCGGGCGAACAGGCGTCGTTCACCCGCGACGCCGTCGGCCCCACGCGGGTGGCTGACCCGCGCGATGCGTCATGGTCCGTGGGCATGCTGGTTGCGCAGGACATGCCCCTGTCCGACTTCATTGCAGAGCTTGCCCGGTATATGCCCGGCCGGCTGGCCTGCGACCCCGATGCCGGCCGCCTGAAGGTCTCGGGCATCTATCCGCTGGACGACACCGACCGGGTGCTGGACATGCTGCGCCGGACGCATCCGATCGACGTCGACCAGGTGACGCGCTATTGGATCACCGTGCGCCTGCGCGGCGCCTAGCGCCGCGGCGCGCCTCGCCTCGCCGCGCCACGCATCGGCCCCAAAAATTTTTCGCGCCAACATGAGGGGTTTCCGTTTCCCAAGTGGCAAACCTAATAGAAGCCACATTTTTTCAACCGGAAACCGGACCATTCATGCACCCCCGTCAGTCTCGGCGCGCCGCGCGCCTCATCGCACGCAATACCCTCGCGCTGGCGGCAAGCCGCGCCCTCTGGCTCACGGCATCGGGCATCGCCCTGTCGGCCGGGACGGATGCCGTACACGCCCAGGCCAGCGTGAAAAGCTACGCGATCCCCGCCGGGTCGCTGGAAAGCGCCCTGACCCGCTACGCCCTCGAAAGCGGTTTGATGTTGTCCTATTCGGGCAGCGACATCGCGGGCAAGCGCAGTCCCGGCTTGCAGGGCAGCTTTGACGCGCCCGAGGCGCTGGCCAGGCTGCTGGCCGGCACCGGGCTGGCTGCCCGGCCACAGCCGAATGGCGGCTACATCCTGCGTCCGGTACCCGGCAGTCAGCCGGGCCAGGACGCCGCGCAAACCCTGCCCGCAGTGACGGTGACAGGCGTTGCCGAGGAATCCGCCTTCGGCCCGGTGCAAGGCTTTGTGGCCCGGCGCAGCGCAACCGCCACCAAGACGGACACGGCGCTGCATGAAACGCCCCAGTCCGTATCGGTGATTCCGCGCGACCAGGTTGTCGCGCAGGCGGCGGACTCGCTGGACCAGGCACTGGGCTACACGGCCAGCGTCCAGCCGCTGGAAGGCGGGGCGCTCAGGCACATCGGCACGGGCTTCACGATCCGTGGCTTCAACGTTACCGGCGCGGCCCCGCTGTACCTGAACGGCACCAAGTTCCCCATCAACTCGCTCAGCGGCGCCATTGAGCCCTACAACTTCGAACGCATCGAGCTGCTCAAGGGACCGGCCTCGATCCTGTACGGCCAGGCCGCACCCGGCGGCATCATCAACCTGGTCAGCAAGCGCCCCACGGCGGAGCCGCTGCGCGAGCTCGAATTGCAGACCGGAAGCTGGAACAAGAAGCAGATCGCGATGGACCTGGGCGGTCCGGTCACCGAGGACGGCAATGTCCGCTACCGCCTGACCGGACTGGCGCGCAACAGCGACAGCATGGTCGACTACATCAACAACGACCGCACTTCGCTGGCCGGCGCGCTGGAGTGGCAGATCAGCGATGCAACGCTGATCACGTTCCTGGCCAGCTACAGCCGCACCGATAGCCCCTACGATGTGGGCAAACCTCTGGAAGGCACCCTGCTGTCCAACCCCAATGGCCGCATTTCGCGCTCGCGCTTCGTTGGCGAACCGGACTTCGACCGCTATGTCACAAAGGGCGCCACGCTGGGCTACCTGCTCGAACACAAGCTGAACGACGACTGGAAGGTGCGCCAGAATCTGCTGACCTACAAGCAGCGCGCCGACAATCAGTACGCCGCGGTAGACACGCGCGTGGACGAGTCGGACCCGGCCCTGGCCACCCGCTATGCCCTGACGCGGTACGACACCGACAAGGGTCTGGCCGTGGACAACCAATTGCTGGGCAAGCTGCGCCATGGCAGCTTTGAACACACGCTGCTGTTCGGCATCGACTGGAGCAAGAACGAGTTCTCGCGCTCCCAGAAATTCGGCTCCATCGCGCCGCTGAACCTGTACCACCCCGTCTATGGCGCCCGGCCGGACCTCGGCCCCGCCGGTTATGGCGAAGACAGCACGCGCCAACTGGGCTTTTACGCGCAGGACCAGATCAAGTTCAACGAACGCTGGATCGCGCTGCTGGGCGGGCGCTACGACTCCGTGCGTACCGAGTCGATCCCGGGCACCGGCGCACAGAACTCCCACGCCTTCACGCCGCGCGTCGGCCTGATGTATCTGTTCGACAACGGCTTGGCGCCCTATTACAGCTACAGCAAGTCGTTCCAGCCCGTGACGGGACTGGACTTCGCCGCCAATCCCTTCAAGCCGACCACGGGCGTGCAGCACGAGATCGGATTGAAATACGAACCAAAGGGCGTGGATGCGTCGATCACGTTCGCGCTCTACGAAATCACCCAACGCAATGTCCTGACCAGCGACCCCGACCACGTGGGATTTCTGGTGCAGACGGGCGAAGTCCGCTCGAGAGGCGCGGAAATCGAGGCCCGGGCCAGCCTGAACCGGCAACTGGATCTGGTGGCCGCCCTGGCAACGACGGACGCGCGCGTGGTCAAGAGCAATTTCGGCAACGAAGGATCGCGGCCCGAATCGGTCCCGCGCAACATGGCATCGCTGTGGATGGATTACCGGTTTTCGTCCGTGCCGGGCCTGAGCGCGGGCGTGGGCGTGCGCTATGTGGGCCGCCAGGAAATCAACGAATTGCCGATACCGTCGTACACCACGTATGACGCAGCGGTGCGCTATCAACTGGACAAGTGGCAGTTCGCGCTGAACGTGAAGAACCTGACCAACAAAACCTATGTGGCCGCGTGCCCCTACACCTGCTATTACGGCGACGAGCGCAACATCACGCTGACGGCGCGCGTCAACTGGTAGGCCGCGTTCGTGTCGCATTTGGGATAGCCACGCTGTCGCATCCTGGTTTGGCCCTGGCGGCTGCGATCCATAGACTTGGGTTTGCCGACTGACGCGGGCCAAGAGAACACCACGCCCAGCAAGTTCCCCCCGCGTTTACGGCCCCGGCTTCACCAAGAAAGCCGTGAATCGCTCAGATTGCAAAGAAGGGGAAACATGCAAACCACCGAGTACGAGCGCCTGGACGGCCTTGCTCTGGCCAAATTGCTTGAACGCGGCGAAGTCACGTCCGCAGAACTCATGGATTGCGCCATCGAATTGGCCGAGCAGCGCAATCCCGTCCTGAACGCCCTCACCTATCCGCGCTACGAAGAATCGCGCGGCATCGCCGCCGGATGGACGCCGCGCGGCCCGTTTCGCGGCATTCCCTTCCTGCTGAAGGACTCCGGCTTCGCTCACAAACGATTTCCGTCCAGCATCGGTTCGGCGCTGTTCAACGGCACGACCTACCCTTACGCGGCAACCGTCGCAGACCGCTTCGAGGCGGCAGGCCTGATCCCGTTCGCGCGCACCACGGTTCCCGAGCTGTGCATGGCGGGCACCACCGAGGCCGTGCGTAACGGCGGCGCGACGCCCAACCCGTGGGACCGGACCCGCTCCGCGGGCGGCTCCAGCGGCGGCGCCGCAGCCGCCGTCGCAGCGCGCATCGTGCCCGTCGCCCACGGCAGCGACGGCGGCGGCTCCATCCGGATTCCGGCCGCGTGCTGCGGCGTGTTCGGATTGAAGCCCTCACGAGGCCGCGTGCCGATGGGTCCGGCGAAAGGCGAAGGATGGGCGGGCATGGCGACGGACGGCGTATTGAGCATTTCCGTGCGCGATACGGCGGCGGCGCTGGACGTGATCTCCGGCTACGAAGCCGGCGCGCCCTATGCCGCACCGCCCAAGCCGCGCGCATTCCTGGAGGCCGTTCACGAATCGGCTTCGCGGCCGTTGCGCGTGGGCTTCCTGCGCACCGCGTGGAACGGCATCGCCATCGCCCCCGAGTGCGATGCCGCCGTCGCGCACACGGCATCGCTGCTGGAAGCCTTGGGCCATGACGTATTCGAGGCCACGCTGCCCGGCATCGACTATGACGGCTTCGTGCACGCCCATGGCAGCATCCTGGCCAGCAACATCGTGGTTGCCGTCGAAGGCCGTCTGAAGACGCTGGGCCGCAACCTGCAAGCGGGCGACCTGGAATCGGTCATCCACGACGGGTATCTCGTCGGCAAAGGCCTGGACGCGGCGTCCTACATCGACGCCGTGGCCCGCCTTCATGCCGTGGGCCGCGCCTTCGCCGCCGCGATGGCGGACTTGGACGTCCTGCTCACCCCCACGCTGGCGCAGCTTCCGTGCAAGCTCGATTATCTTGCGCTGAACACGTCCGATGGTCTCGGCTTTCGCGAGTACCGGGCGCGCGCCGCCACGTATTCCACCTTCCTCCCTGTCATTAACGGCGCGGGCCTGCCCGCGGCCAGCCTGCCCTTGTCCTGGACAGACGCGGGTCTGCCCGTGGCCACCCAACTGATCGGCCATTTCGGTCGCGAAGACATCCTGCTCGAACTCTCGGCGCAGCTTGAGCGCGTGGCCCCTTGGGCCGCGCGCAGACCGCAGTTCGGCTGACCAGACGGGCTCGCGGCCGAGCCTCGTCCATTTCGCCTGTTCCACCCTCACTCTGAAGGTACCGGTATGAAATTCACGCTTCCCGGACTGGGCCGCCTCTGCGCGCCCGCCGTTCTTGCTCCCACCCTTGTCTGCGCCATCGGAATCGCGCCTGTCAGCGCGCTGCACGCCGAAACCACGGCCAGGATCGTCATGCAGGCGCCGCTTCGCGTCGTCGATCCCATCCTGACGAATGCCTACATCACCCGCAACCACGGCTACATGGTCTTCGACACGCTGTTCGCCCTGGATGCCGCCGGAAAGCCCCAGCCCGAAATGGTCGAAAGCTGGCAGGAAAGCGCGGACCGGCTCACCGTCACTCTGACGCTGCGCAAAGGCCTGACGTTCCATGACGGCACGCCGGTAACGGGCGAAGACGTCGTCGCTTCGCTCAAGCGCTGGGGCCAGCGTGACGTCCTGGGCCTGCGCCTGATGGCCGCTACCCGCAGCCTGGAAAGCCCCGACGCCAGCACGGTCATATTCCACCTGAAGCAGCCGTTCGGCATGCTGATCGAAGCGCTGGCCAAACCGGCCTCGCCCGTGCCCTTCATCATGCCCAGCCGCATCGCGGCGGTGCCGGTCTCTCAACCGATCACCGAGGTAATCGGTTCGGGTCCGTACAAATTCGTGGCGGCGGACTTCCAGCCCGGCGTGAAGGCGACGTACGTGAAGTTCACCGGCTATGTGCCGCGCGCGGAACCCGCCAGCGGCTTTGCCGGCGGCAAGGTGGCCATCGCGGACCGGATCGAGCTGGTCAGCATTTCGGACTCGCAGACCGCCGTGAACGCCTTGCGACGCGGCGAGATCGACTTCGTGGAAGATGTGCCGCCGGATCTGATGCCGCAGCTCAAGGATGCCAAGAACGTTGCGCTCAAATCCTATGGCGACAGCACCAACATCTTCACGATGCGCATGAACTGGCTACAGCCGCCCTTTGACAATCCCAAGGTGCGCCGCGCGGTGCTTGCCGCCGTGTACCAGGGCGATTACCTGGCCGCGCAGATCGGCGACGAGACCATGTACCGCCTGTGCGGCGCCGTCTTGAGCTGCAACTCTCCGTATGCCTCCGAAGCCGGCGCCACCCAGACGAAAGAGCCCGATCTGGCGCACGCGAAGGCCCTGCTCAAGGAAAGCGGCTATGACGGCAGCAAGGTGGTGATCCTGCACCCCACCGATCTGCCGGTGCTGTCCAGCCTGGCGTCCGTGACCGCGCAGGCGCTCAAGACCATCGGCATGAACGTCGAGATCCAGTCCATGGACTGGGCCACCCTGCTGTCCCGCTATTCGAAGAAGGATCCGGTGGCGCAAGGCGGCTGGAGCATCTTCCAGACGGGCTTCACCAGTCTGGACCTGATGAACCCGCTGACCAATCCCAACCTGGATGGGCGCGGCGAAGCCGGCTACATCGGCTGGACCAAGAGCGACGAGATGGAGCGCCTGCGCGACCAGTTCGCCGAGACCGGCGATGCGGCTCGACGCAAGGAAATCGCCCTTGCCATCCAGAAGCTCAATTACGACCAGGTGTTCTTCATCCCGCTGGGCACGTACTCCAAGATGAAGGGATACAACCCGGCCAAGCTGGGGCGCATGACCGACGCGCAGATTCCTCTCTTCTGGTAGCGCGCAACGTCTCAGCCCGGCCGGCCGCCCCCGGACCGGCCCGGGCAATGGAAAGGCATATTCATGATTGAACTCATCATCAAACGCCTCCTGGCGGCGATCCCCGTCATGCTCATCGTCGCCACGGTGGTGTTCCTGCTGCTGCGCATGGCGCCCGGCGATCCCGCGCGCGTCATCGCCGGCGACATGGCCAGCGAGGAATCCATCGCCCAGATCCGGACGGAAATGGGCCTGGACCAATCGCTGGGCACGCAATACCTGCGCTGGATGGGCGCGCTTGTTCAGGGCGACCTGGGCCGCTCCATCCAATCCAGGCAGCCGGTGACCTCGCTCATCACGGCGCGGCTGGGCCCGACGTTCTCGCTGGCGGCGTGCGCGATCCTGCTGACCATTGCCACCGCGATTCCGCTGGGCGTGCTGGCGGCGTGGCGCCACCGGGGCCTGGCGGACCGCGGGATCATGGCCGGCGCCGTGCTGGCGTTTTCCATGCCCGCATTCGTCGTGGCGTATCTGTTGATTCTGGTGTTCTCGGTCCATCTGGACTGGCTGCCGGTGCAGGGGTACTCGCCGCTCGACGAAGGCATCGGCCGGTATGCCCAGCACCTGTTGCTGCCGACCGTGACGCTGGCCATGGTGTTCGTCGCGCTGATCACGCGCATCACGCGGGCCAGCCTGCTGGATGTGCTGGGGGAAGACTTCGTGCGCACCGCCAGGGCAAAGGGCGTCACCGAACGCTTCGTGCTGTTTCGCCACGCGCTGCGCAACGCCGCGATTCCCATCGTCACGATTGTCGGGGTGGCGCTGACCACCCTGATCAGCGGCGTCGTGGTGACCGAGACCATCTTCAATATCGCCGGCGTCGGCCGCCTGATCGTGGATTCCGTGCTTGCCCGGGACTACCCCGTGGTGCAGGGAACCATCCTGTTCTTCTCGTTCATCTACGTCTTCGTCAACCTGCTGATCGACATGGCGTATGTCGTCCTCGATCCCCGCATCCGCTATTGAACCGCCGACGATCCGGAGCTGACTTATGCCCCCCACTCTTCCCGCCACCCTCCTGCCCGCCGCACCGCCATCGCGGCTGCGCCAGGCCATCACCGCCCTGATCCACGACCCTGTGATGCTCGGCTCTTTGCTGCTGCTCCTGCTGCTGGTGGCGCTGACCGTGGGCGCGCCGTGGCTCACTTCCCATGACCCCGGCACGCTCGCGCCGCGCGCGCGGCTGCAGCCCTCTTCCGATGTGTATTGGCTGGGCACCGATTCCCTCGGCCGCGACCTGCTGTCCCGGGTGCTCTACGGCGGCCGCCTGTCGATCACCCTTGCCGCGCTGGTCAGCGTAATCGCCATCGCGGCAGGCCTGGCCATCGGACTGGCCGCCGGGTATGTCCGCCGGCTCGATGCCCCCGTGATGCGATTGATGGACGGCATCATGGCGATCCCCGGCCTGCTCCTGGCGGTGGCGATGGTCGCGCTGGGCGGCGCCAACATCGTGACGATGGTCATCGCCATTTCGATTCCCGAGATCCCCCGCGTGGCCCGGCTGGTGCGCGGCGTCGTGCTGTCCGTGCGCGAGGAACCCTATGTCGAGGCGTCGCTCGGTTCCGGCACGCCGGCCCTGAAGGTGTTGTGGTGGCACATTTTGCCCAGCACGATCAACCCGTTGGTGGTGCAAGCCACCTTCGTCTGCGCAGCCGCCATCCTGACCGAAGCCGTGCTGGGCTTCCTGGGACTGGGCTTTCCACCGGAGATTCCCAGCCTGGGAAGCATCATCGCCGAGGGACGCCCATTCTTCCAGCGCGCCCCCTGGATCGTGCTGTATCCGGGCGTGTTCCTTGCCCTGCTGATCCTCGCCGTGAACATGTTCGGCGACGCCTTGCGCGACCGCCTGGATCCCCGACTCTCCCGCAAATCGAAGGGCTGACGCCATGAACCCAGCATTCCCCCCGGCCCCGACGGCCGG
>NZ_JCBANC010000089.1:0-18333 GCF_059760815.1 Achromobacter sp. 1012554356
CACCCGGCCCGCCCGGCACGCCCGGGCGGTGCCCGCGCCGCAGAACCTGGACGAAGACCTCATGCCTACCGTTGTGTTTCATAAAGGCGGCCAGACCTACACCGACGTGGTGAAGGACAACACCAACCTGGTGGTGCGGGCCGGCATCAAGCAGTTTCCGTTTCCGCACCTGCGCTACGAATGCGGCATGGGCAAGTGCGCCAAGTGCGCGTGCCGCATCATCGCCGGGGCCGAGCATCTGCCGCCGGTGAACTGGAAGGAAAAAAAGCAGCTGGGCGATCGTGTCGACCAGGGCTACCGGCTGGCGTGCCAGCTTTGGCTCAGCAGCGACATCGAGCTGTCCCAGGACGTGGAGGCATGATGGCGACCGAATCCACCTATGTGATCCTGACCTCCAAGCCCGGGGTGTTCCGTACCGAGGCGGGCGACGGCGCCGACATCATCGAGACCTATGACTACGTGTTCTACGGGCGCGCGCTGGCCGTGTTCAGCATTGCCCGCCTGGAACGTGAGATCAAGCTGGTGGTCACCGAGGAAACGCCGCCCTACGTGGTGAATCACGTGCCGTCCAAATTTCTGGAGAAGTTCTCGTCAGTGGACGCGGCCCGCAAGGAGCTGGCGCACCTGACGCGTTTTGGCAGCATGGCGTCGACGCTGACGCTGCGGTCCGGCGCGCGCGCCGCGGAGCACTGACTATATGGTTCAGATCACGTTCATATCCAACGGCGGCATGGTCGCCACGGCGCCGGAAAACAGCAACCTGCTGCGCGTGTCGCTCAAGGAAAAGGGCGGCATCCCGTTCAAGTGCGGGGGCGGCCTGTGCGGCACCTGCAAGTGCCGGATCGAAGAGGGGCTGGAAAACACCGACGCCATCAAGCCGAAGGAGCGCAAGCATCTGCGGCCGGAAGACTTCGAGGCCGGCTACCGCATGGCCTGCCAGACGTTTGTGAATGGCGACGTGAAGGTGTCGTGGGTGGTGCAGAACGGCAAGGGGATCGTGGTGGGCGCGGCGCCGGGGGCGGTGGAGAAGATCACGACCTGATGACCTGATGGCGGGGACAGCCGCTCGTCAGTGTTCCGGCGCTCAGGCGCTCAGGCCACCGACGCCTGCTGCGGCGGCTGTTGCGCTTCGGTGTAGGCCTTGGCCGCGTTGTGCACGTGCTGGCTGGCCAGAAGCGCCGCCAGGTCGCCGTTGCCTGCAATGACGGCATTCAAGATTTGCGAATGCTCGTCCCAGTTCTGCTTGGCGCGGCGCATGTTGCTGGGCGCGAACAGCAGCGCGGTGCGGTCGCGCAGCGAGCGCATCAGGTCGGTCAGCACCACGTTGCCGCCGATCGTGGCCAGCATTTCGTGGAACTGCGAATTCAGCGCCAGGAACTTGTCCAGCTTCTCGTCGCGCGCCGCTTCCGTGCCTTCGCGCAAAAAGGCCTGCAGGCGCTCCACCGTCTTTTCGTCGCGGCGCTGCGCGGCCAGCTTGGCGTTCAAGCCTTCCAGCGTGGCGCGCACTTCCACCATGTCGTAGGCCACGGCGTCTGACAGTACCGACACGGACGCGCCGCGGCGCGGCTCGATCGTGACCAGGCCTTCGGCGGCCAGCGCGCGCAACGCCTCGCGCACCGGGATGCGGGACACGCCCATTTCCTCGGACAAACGGCCTTCCACCAGGCGGTCGCCCGGCGTGAATTCGCCACTCAAGATGCGTTCGCGCAGCTTGTCGCGGATGACGGCAAACAACTGCGGGTGCTGCTCGCCGATCTTCAGCGGGGAGGAATGCTGTGTCTCGACGGCTTGCGGGCTGACGGGGGAGGTTGTCATGGCGAGCAGGTTTGGCGTAATGGATATAGTCGGCATTGTATTACCGGGTGTAGCCGTCCGTCGCTGGCGGTTTGCCGCATCAGTGCACCCAGAATGACTTCACCAGCACACCCACCGCGCCCATGGCGCAGGCCACGAGCAGCACGCCGCGCACAGCACGGGGAGGCAGCAGGGTGCGCAGGCGGCTGGAGACCGCGAAACCGGCCAGCAGAAACGGCGCCAGGCTGAGCGCCAACCCGGCGTGGTAGCCCGTGTAACGCTTGGCCAGCGCCAGCATGGCAAGCGAAAAAATGGATCCCAGAAAGAGCACCATGCCCAGCGTGGCGCGCAGCCGGGGCGGCGCGGCGTGCTGCAGCACGATGGCGATGGGCGGGGCGCCCACCGACGTCATCGTGCCCATGATCCCCGAGGCCACGCCCGCCCCGGAGACCCGGCCCGGCGTTGCGGAGAACTTCAGCCCCGCCACGCTGAGCGCGACGGCAACCAAGATCATGCAGGCAAAAAGCAAGCCCAGCGCCTGGGGCGCAAAGCGCGCCATGGCGTAGATCGCGATCAGGGTGCCGACGGCGCGCCCGGCCAGCGCGTAGGAAACGGCCGGCCAATCGATGGCGGCGCGTTCGCGCAGGGCGGTCAAGAGCGAAATGAAGCCGCCCAGGGTCAGGAGCGGGCCGGGCGCCAGTTGCGGGAAGAACATGGCCGCGACGGGCGCGGCAAACATCGCAAACCCCACGCCGCCCACGCCTTGTGCGACGGCCGCGCCAAACACGACGGCTGCCATGGCGGCGTAATGCCACAGATCGGTGCTTGCCAGGGAAGACAACATGTCTAAGGGCGTTGTAATTTCTGTATACGATAGTCTATCGATGAAATCCCGTGATGCCAGGAGATTTCGGAAACTCCAGGGTAATCCCTTGTTTTTCAGCTAAAAATCAGGCTGAGACCCGCATTATCGGTTTCCCTAGGCGGTGCATATTTCGGTTGGTATGGCTCATAACGAAATATAGTATACCGACGGTGGCGACCCAACAGCCACGCATTCAAGGGGAATAGCGCATGCAATCCGACGTCGTGCTCACTGCCGCTCATTGGATATACCTGATCAGCGTGGCCGCCATCATCCTGACGATGATCCTGCGCGCCAATGTCGTGGTGCCCTCGGTCATCGGCACGTTCCTGGTCGTGCTGGCGATCACGGGCAATCCGATCAGCGGACTGATCGGCATCTTTTCCGCCAGCTTCGTCGCCGCCAAAGAGCTCTTCAACATCTTTCTGGTCATCACGTTCATGACGGCGCTGCTCAACTCCCTGAAGACGCTGCAGGCGGACGTGCGCATGGTCCAGCCGTTTCGCCGCGTCATGCGGGGCGGGCATTCGTCGTTCGTGATCATCGCCCTCTGTACCTATGTGATCTCGCTGTTCTTCTGGCCGACGCCCGCCGTGCCGCTGGTGTCGGCCATCCTGCTGCCGGCGGCCATCGCGGCCGGGCTGCCGCCGCTGGCCGGCGCCATGGCCATTGCAATCGCGGGGCAGGGCATGGCCCTGTCTTCGGACTACGTGATCGGCGTGGCGCCGAGCATCAGCGCCAAGGCGGCGGGAGCGGCGGTCAGCGCCGCCGTGGTGGCCGACCGCGCGCTCGTGCTGTCGCTGATCACCGGCGCGATCGCGCTGGTGACGGCTTACCTGCTGGTGCGCCGTCACATCGTGCCGGCCGATCCGGCGCTGCTGTCGGCCTGGCAGGCCCGTGCGCAGGACGGCAGTCTGGCGCGCATGGAACAGGCTGGCTCGTTCGACAAGGCCGAACTCGCTCGCGGCACGATGGGCGCCGATCCCGCCCTGCCTGCCGGCCCCGCGCTGAGCGACGAAGAGCGCCGCCGCATCCGCTGGTCCAAGGTGTTTGCCGTGGTGACGCCGTTGGCGTTCCTGGCGGTGATCGCCGTGATGGTGCTGCCCCGGCTGTTCCCGTCGCTGCCCGCCCTGCGCGGCGGCGATGCGGCGGCGCTGGTCGGCGGCGTTGCGTTCGTGGTGATGATGCTGGTGACGTTGGCTGCCGAAGGTCCCCGCAAGATGCTGGACGTCTGCCCGGAGCACGTCACTGACGGCTTCGTGTTCGCCTTCAAGGCAATGGGTTCCGTGCTGCCCATCGCCGGCTTTTTCTTCGTGGGCGCCAATGAGACGGCCGCCCAGATCCTGGGCGTGCCGGCGGCGCAGGCACCCGGCCTGTTGTTCGAAGTGATCTCCGCCGCGCAGCACCTGATTCCGGAGAACCACTTCCTCGTCGCCTTCGGCGTGCTGCTTGTCGGCATGATCACCGGCATCGACGGCTCCGGCTTTGCCGGCCTGCCGCTCACCGGCACCCTGTCCGGCGCGCTGGGTCCGGTCGTCGGGGTGGACCCAGCTACGCTGGCCGCGGTCGGCCAGATGGGCGCCGTGTGGACGGGCGGCGGCACGCTGATCGCCTGGTCGTCGCTGATTGCGGTGGCGGGGTTTGCGCGGGTGAACGTGCTGTCGCTGGTGCGCGCGCTGCTGCTGCCCGTACTGCTGGCGCTCTTCGTCTCCACGATCTGCGCGGTGCTGATCTGGAGCTGAAAGCCCCGCCCGAATGCAAAAAGGCTCCCGCGCGGGAGCCTTTTTGCTGGCGGCGCGGTGGGGTTTCCACCGATCGCCGCACAGTGATTAAAGTATACAATGTGCTGAAACTGGCCCAGATGCCTCGCGCCCGGCCACGCCGGCCCAGACTCAATCAAGGAAGCGCTCCCGTGGACGATCTCTCGCAGCAACCCTTTTTGAACTACATCGGCGGCAATTGGACGCCCAGCGCTACGGGCAAGACGGCCCCGAACCGCAATCCGGCCGATATGGACGATGTCGTCGGGCATTTCCAGGCGTCCGGCGCCGAAGACGCCCGGCAGGCCGTGCTGGCCGCCGAAGCGGCCTTTGCCGCGTGGCGCGACACGCCGATCTCCAAGCGCGCGGCCATCCTGTTCCGGGCCGCCCAGCACCTGGAAGACAACGCCGACGCCATTGCCCGCGAGCTGACCCGCGAAGAAGGCAAGGGCCTGAATCTGGCCAAGGATGAAGTGCTGCGCTCGGCGCAGACGATCCGGTTCTACGCGGTCGAAGGCCAATCCTTCACGGGCGAGACCTACCCCAACGACGACCCGGACATGATCGTCTACAGCCAGCGCGAGCCGCTGGGCGTGGTCACGGTCATTTCCCCCTGGAATTTCCCCATCTCGATTCCGGCGCGCAAGATCGCGCCGGCCCTCATCATGGGCAACACGGTGGTGTTCAAGCCCTCGTCCGACGCGCCAATGTCGGGCTATCGCCTGACCGAGGCCTTCGTGCGCGCCGGCCTGCCCGCCGGCGTGCTGAACTTTCTGACGGGCCCGGCGGGCGCAGTGGGGGAAGCCATTACGGCGGCGAGCCAGGTGCGGGCCATTTCCTTCACCGGCTCCACGGCCGCCGGCGAGCAGATCCACCGGACGGCGGGCCTGACGACCCGCACGCAGATGGAGCTGGGCGGCAAGAACCCGCTGATCGTCCTGGCCGATGCCGACCTGGATCGCGCGGTGGACCTGGCGGTCAAGGGCGGCTTCTCGTTGAGCGGACAGGCGTGCACCGGCACCAGCCGCGTGCTGGTCGACCGCAAGGTCAGCCAGGCCTATACGGAAAAGCTGCTCGCCAAGATCAAGACGCTGACCATCGGCAACGGGCTTGAGGGAAATTTCGACCTGGGTCCGCTGGCCACCGCCCGCCAGCTCGACAACGTGCTCGGCTACATCGAACTGGGCAAGCAGGAGGCCAAGCACCTGCACGGCGGCGATCGCCTGACGGGCCCCGGCTTTGACCGCGGCTATTACGTGACGCCCGCGCTCTTTGCCGGCGTGACGCAGCAGATGCGCATTGCCCGCGAAGAGATCTTCGGCCCCGTGATCGCGCTGATCGAGGTCGACGGGTATGACGACGCCATCGCGCAGGCCAACGACACGGAATACGGCTTGTCGGCCGCGATTGCCACCACCGACGCGCGCTACGCGCACCGCTTCGCGCGGGACATCCAGGCCGGCACCGTGAAGATCAACCGCACCACCACCGGCAATCTGATCAATGCGCCGTTCGGCGGCCTGAAGCACTCCAGCACCTCGACGTTCCGAGAATCGGGCCGCGTGGGCCTGGAGTTCTACACCCAGATCAAAACCGTCTACCGCGCCGGCTGACGGCTCATCCATCCACAGAGGCTTTGCACATGAAACAGATCTATCGGCTGGAACTTGAAGAGGCGCGCGTCATGGTGCGCGCTGCCATCGCCAAGTCGCAGGAAATCGGCGTGCTGGAGTCGATCTGCATCGTGGACGACGGTGGCTATCCGATTGCGCTGGAGCGCATGGACGGCGCCCGCATCACGGGTCCGCAGATCGCCTGGAACAAGGCGTTCACCGCTGCCGGGCACAAGCGCTCGACCCACCTGTTCAATACGCCGCCCAACGGCCCCGCGCTGCCCGGCAACGAAGCCTTCGGCATCCAGTGGAGCTTCGACGGCAAGTTCGCGGTGTTCGTCGGCGGCTTTCCAATCGTCGTGAACGGCGAGGTGATCGGCGGCGTGGGCCTGAGCGGCGGCAACGGCGAGCAGGACACCAAAGCGGGTCTTGCGGCACTGGCCGCGCTGGGCGAATTGCTGGAGCCGCGCGGCATGAAGGTGCTGGTGGAAGCGGACATCAAGAAATAGGCGAGGGCGCCATGGCATACCGCGTGCACATTCTGGAAACCGAGACCGCCTTCGACGTCGAAGCGGGCGAAACCGTGCTGCAGGCCGCCGAGCGGTCGGCGGTGAAGCTGCCGCACGAATGCACGTTCGGCGGCTGCGGCACGTGCCGCATCAAGCTCGAGTCGGGCACTGTCCGGTACGACGACTACCCGATGGCGCTGACGCCGGAAGAGGCCGAGCAGGGCTACGCGCTGGCGTGCCAGGCGCATCCCATGGGCGACCTGCGCATCAGCGTGGCCAGCAGCCGCCAGGTCTTTCCCGAGGCGCGCCGCATCCCCGCCACGATCCACCGCATCGACGGCTACTGCGACGACGTCATCCACCTGACGCTGGCGCTGCCCGGCGACGGCCTGGACTACGTGCCCGGCCAGTATATGAACGTGGTGCTGCCGGACGGCGAGACGCGCAGCTTCTCCATGGCCTCGGCGCCCGCCGGCAACCTGATCGACTTCCATGTGCGGCGCATTCCCGGCGGCCGCTACACGGACCAGTGGCTGGGACAGGCCAGCGCGGGCGCGCCCGTGGAGATCGAGGCGCCGCTTGGCGTCTTCAGCTATCACGAGGAAGATTGGCGCCCGCTCATCATGATGGCGACCGGCACCGGCATTGCGCCGATCAAGGCGATTCTGGAATCGCTGCTGGACAACGAGGACTGCCCGCCCGTCACCCTGTATTGGGGCATGCGTACCGAAGCGGACCTGTATATCCGCGACGAGATAGAAAGCTGGGCCGGCCGTCTGTACGAATTCAACTTCGTGCCCGTGCTGTCGCGCGCGGGACCCGATTGGCAGGGGCGCCGCGGCTACGTGCAACAGGCCGTCCTGGAAGACCACGACGACCTGTCGGAACATGCCTTCTACCTGTGCGGCGCGCCGGAAATGATCCGCCAGGCCAAAAGCCTGCTGGCCGAACGCGGCGCCAGCCTGGACCACGTGTACGCCGACAGCTTCACGTTCCAGCACGCGCTGGCCTCGGCATAACGAACAACGAAGACTCGGCCTACCGATACACCAGCACCGGCAGCCGCGTGCGCGCCAGCACGCGCTGCGTCTCGCTGCCCAGCAAAAAGCCCGTCATGCCGTGCCGCCCGTGCGATCCCATCACGATCAGGTCGCATCCGGTTTTCTGCGCCGTCTCCACAATGGCCTCGTGCGGATGGTCATTCACCATGACGATGGCTTCGCAGGGCACCAGCGCGTGCCGCGCCTCAGTCTCAAGTCCGTCCAGATAGGCCTGCGCGTTCTTGCGCGCCTGGTCGGTGTGATGTCCTTCGGTGGCGCCCAGCATTTCGGCCTGATAAACCAGCAGGTGGTCTTCCGGAATAGCGCGCAGCAGGGTGATGGTGGCGCCCATTTCCTTGGCGAAAACGAGCGCGCGCTTGAATGCCGACTCGGACAGCAGGGAACCGTCCACGGCGATGAGCAAGTGCCTGTACATGTTGCCTCTCCTTTAGGTAAAGGAATGTCCAGCAACGGCGAATCCAGTATAGGCCTGCGGGCAGGCGCAAACCAGCCCCCATATGGAGGAGTGGGCCGGGGGGCACGCGGGAGGAGGGTGCGGCGGCGTCAGGCGATACGCCGCTGCGCCTCGTCCCCCGGCTCCAGCCCGCGCGGCAGGGCGGCGATCAGACTGCGCGTGTAGGGATGGCGGGCGTCGCGCCAGAGCGTGGCGTTGGGTCCTTCCTCGACGATCCGCCCCGCATTCATGACCAGCACCCGGTCCGCCAGGTAGTGGACCACCGACAGGTCGTGCGAGATGAACAGGTACGACAGGCGGAACTCATCCTTCAGGTCGACCAGCAAGTTGAGAATCTGCGCCTGCACGGACACGTCCAGCGCCGACACGGGTTCGTCGCAGATGACCAGCGCCGGGCGCAGCACCAGCGCCCGGGCAATGCCGATGCGCTGACGCTGGCCGCCCGAGAACTCGCTGGGATAGCGCGCCAGCGCCTCGCGCGGCAGGCCGACGGCGTCCAGGATGTGGTGAATGCGGCGGCGACGCTCGACGCGATCCTTCACGCGATGGATGCGCAGCGCTGCCTCCAGGATGTCCGCCACGGTATGCCGGGGATTGAGGGACGCGTACGGATCCTGAAAGATCATCTGCACGCGCTGGCGGTAGGCGGCCAGCCGGCCGGCATCTAGCGTCGTGGTGTCTTCGTCGCGCAGCAGAATGCGGCCCGAGGCCGGCGGCAGCAGCCGCACCAGCGCGCGTGACAGTGTGGACTTGCCGCAGCCCGACTCGCCCACCAGGCCCACCGTTTCGCCCGGCGCGATCTCGAACGACACGCCATCGACCGCCGTGGTGATGCCGCGGGACGTCCGGTACTGCACGCGCAGGTCCTGTACCTGCAGCAGTGGACCGCTGGCGCTCGCGGCGGGGTCGTTGGCGGCTGCCGGGACACGCGGCGGCGTCACCAGTCCAAACACCGGCTTGCCCGACGCAGGATCCAGCCGGGTTCGAATCTCCGGCAGCCGCAGCGTGCTGTAGTGCGTGGCGTCGTCCAGCCGCAGCGATGCGCCGAGCAGGCCGCGCGTGTACGGGTGGCGCGGCTGGCCCAGCAGCGCGGACGCCGCGCCTTCCTCGACCTTTTCGCCCTGCACCATCACCGCCACGCGGTCAGCCCATTCGCCCACAACCGCCAGGTCGTGCGTGATCAGCAACAGCCCCATGCCCAACTCGCCGCGCAGGTCGTCCAGCAGTTTCAGGATCTGCGCCTGGACCGTCACGTCCAGCGCGGTGGTGGGCTCGTCGGCCACCAGCAGCGCGGGCTGGCAGGCGATGGCGGCGGCGATCATCGCCCGCTGGCGCTGGCCGCCGGACAGGTGATGCGGATAGTCGTCCACGCGGCGCTGCGGCTCCGGCACGCGCACCATGTCGAGCAGTTCGATGGCGCGTGCGCGGGCCGCCCGGGCGGACGCGCCGCGGTGCAGGCGCAGCGCCTCGCCAATCTGGTCGCCCAGGGTCAGCACCGGATTCAGGCTGGTCATCGGCTCCTGGAAGATCATGGCGATGCGGTCGCCGCGCAACGCACAGCGGCGGCGTTCCGGCAGCGCCAGCAGGTCCTGGCCCTCGAACAGCACGCGGCCCTGCACCTTGGCATGGCGCGGCAACAGCCCCAGCAGCGCGAGCGCGGTGGTGGATTTGCCGCAGCCGGACTCGCCCACCAGCGCCAGCGTTTCGCCGGCGCGCAGTTGCAGGTCCAGGTTCCGCACGGCCTGGTGGCCGGGGAAGGCGACGTTCAATCCTTGGATGTCGATCAGCGTGGTCATGTCGGGAATCGGTTTTACGGCTGGCCGGCGGCGGCGGGCTGTGCCGCCACGCGGCGGCGGCGCAGTTTGGGGTTGAGCGCATCGTTGATGGCGTCGCTGAGCAGGTTCAGCGCCAGCACCGTCACCATGATGGTCAGGCCGGGCAGCGCGGTCATGTACCAGGCGGTGCGCAGCGCCTCGCGGCCCGCGCCGACCATGCTGCCCCAGCTCACCACGTTGGGATCGCCCAGTCCCAGAAAGGACAGCCCCGCTTCGGACAGGATGGCGTGGGCCACCAGCACGGCGGTGGTCACGATGATGGGCGGGAGGGCGTTGGGCAGGATCTCGCGGAAGATGATGCGGGCGTGGCCGGCGCCCAGCGTCTGCGCGGCCCGCACGAACTCGCGCTCGCGCAGCGAGATGAATTCGCCGCGCGTCAGCCGCGCGATGCCGGTCCAAGACGTGATGCCCAGCGCAAAGATGATGGTCGACAGTGACGGCCCCAGAATCGCCACCAGCACGATCGCCAGAAGGAACGAGGGCACCGTCTGGAACAGCTCGGTGATGCGCATCAGCACGGCATCGGTGCGCGGACCGGCATAGCCGGCAAAGGCGCCCACCAGCAGCCCGATGCCTAGCGCGATCGCGGCCGACGCGCCGCCCACCAGCAGCGACACGCGCGCCCCGTGGAAAAGCCCGGCCAGGATGTCGCGGCCCATCAGGTCGGTACCTGCGGGAAACTCGGCGTCTTCGCCGGGCCAGGTAAAGGGGGCGCCGACCATCTCCAGCGGATCGTCGGGAAACAGCCACGAGGCGCTGGCCGCCGCGCCGATCACGATGGCCAGAATGACCGCGCTGACAGCGGCCGAAGGCGTGCGCAGCAGGCGCAGCGCGGCAAGGGCGGGTGCTTTCATGTCTTTCTCACTCGGGGGTCGAGCAGGCCGTAGCAGGCGTCGACGGCTATGTTCATCAGAGCGACCAGCGCCGCGCTCATCAGCAGGATGCCCAGCAGCAGGTTGACGTCGCGGCTGGCGATGGCCTCGAACGACAACTGCCCCAGTCCCGGCCACGCGAACACGGTTTCGACCACGATGCTGCCGCCCAGCAGCGCGCTGCTTTGCAGACCCAGCATCGTGATGACCGGCAGGATGGCGTTCTTCAGGGCATGGCGCCAGATCACGCGCGCCTCGCCGTTGCCGCGGGCGCGCGCGGTGCGGATGTAGTCTTCCTGCAGGGTCTCGATCATCGACGCGCGCGACAGCCGGGCGTAGATGGCCACGTAGTAGATCGCCACGGTGGTGACCGGCAGCGCCAGATGGCGCGCATAGTCCACCCACAGCGCCCAGCCCTGGTGCGCCGCGCCCACATCGCGGATCCCGCCGACAGGCAGCCAGTTCAGATGCACGCCAAAGCCCACGATCAGCATCAGCGCCGTCCAGAACATGGGCGCGGAATAGCCTGCCGTGGCCAGCCCGGACAGCAGCGTGTCCAGAATGCCCTGCGGACGCCGGGCGGCCAGCACGCCCAGCAGCACGCCGACGGCCACCGACAGCGCCAATCCCGTGCCAATCAGCGCCAGCGTCGCGGGCAGCCGGTTGAAGATCAGGTCTGACACCGGCTCGCCATAACGGAAGGAATATCCCAGGTCCAGCGACAGCAGACTCTTGAGGTAATAGCCGAGCTGCGCGAACACGCTCTGGTCCAGGCCATAGGCCTGGCGCAACTGCGCGACGTGCTCGGGTGTGATGCCGCTGTTTTCCGAGGCGATCACGTCCACCAGATCACCAGGCACGAGTTTCAGCAGGAAGAAGTTGGCAATCGCGGTGACGCCCACCACGAACAGGATCTGCAGCAGGTAGCGCAGCGGACGGGGCAGGCGCAGGGACATGGCGATCTTTCCCCGGCCGTCAGGCCTTGCCCAGCCAGACGTTGGCAAAGTTGTTGCGCGAATGGGACGAAGCGTCCGTCACGTTGCGCACCTGCTTGTCCCACACGCCAAACCAGCGGAACTCGAACAGCCCGATCAGCGGCAGATCACGCTGCGCCAGCCGCTGCACCTCGTTGTATTGCTCGATGCGCTTTTGCGGATCGGTTTCGATCTGCGCGGCTTCGATGGCCCGATCCATGTCGGCGTTCTTGTAGCCGGAAACGTTGTACCAGGGCGTACCCTTGGCTTCTGCCTTGCTCCAGTAGCGCGTCTCCACGCCCAACTGCGGATCGATCAGAACCGTTCCCCACGAACTGATGAGCTGGAAGTTGTAGTCCGTGAACACATTGCGCGTCCACGTCGCCAGGTCCAGCCCACGCAGCGTCACGTCGATGCCGATCTTGCGCAACGCCTGGCGCACGAACTCGCCGGTGCGGCGGTAGTCGTCGCCGAACGGGATGTAGTCGTGCGTCAGCGCAAAGCGCCAGCCGTCGGCCTTGCGCGGGTAGCCGGCTTCGTCCAGCAGCTTCTCGGCCAGCGCCGGGTCAAACGGATACTGTTGCACGTTGGGGTTGTGATAGGGCTTTACCAGCGACGGCACCGGGCTGACGAACGGTTCGGCATAGCCGTTCCACACGGTCTTGACCAGCACTTGCTTGTTCACCGCGTGCGCGATGGCCTGGCGCACCTTCAGGTTCGACAGGATGGGATCGCGCAGGTTGGCTTCCAGCCACAGCCAGGCGGCAAAGCCGTTGTAGCCGGACGTGTCGACCGCCAGCTTGGGCAGCTTGGACAGACGCGTCGCATCGGTGAAGGCCACCGGATTGCGCTCGCCGTAAGCGACGCCGCCGGTCTCCAGCGCGGTGGCGCGGCCCGAGACGTCCGGGATGATCTTCCAGACGATGCGGTCCAGGTACGGGCGCTCCGGCTGCCAGTATTTCTCGTTCTTCTCCAGCACGATGTAGTTGCCGCGGTTCCATTCCTTGAACACGAAGGGACCGGTGCCGATCGGCTTGTTGTTGTACGGATTGTTCTGGATGTCCGTGCCTTCGAACAGATGGCGCGGCAGGATCGGCGCGCCCAGCGAGTCGATGGCGTTCAGCGCCACGGGCGTGGGCTGGGACAGGTGCAGCACCACGGTGTGATCGTCCGGCGCCTCGACCTTCTGCAGATACTGGAACACGCGGCGCGCGCTGGGCGCGTGCTTCAACCACACTTCCTCAGCCGACCACTTCACGTCCGCCGATGTGAACGGCTTGCCGTCGTGCCACAGCACGCCCTGGCGCAGCTTGAAGGTGATGGTCTTGCCGTCCTCCGATACGGTCCAGCTTTCGGCCAGGACGGGACGCGGCTTGAGGTCCGGGCCGTACTCCACCAGCCCGTCGAAGATCTTGCTCACCACGGCCCCCGTGGGCGTGGACGAGTTCAGGTAGAACGCCAGCGTGGGCGGCTCCGGATGCACCACTGCATTGAGCACGCCGCCGCGCACCGCGCCGTCCACGGTGTTGGGCAGGCTGTTCGTGTCGGCGTGCGCGGGCGCGAAGATCACGTTGGGAAACAGGGCGCCCGAGCCCATCAGCGCCGCGGCGCCCATGAGCCAGCGGCGCAACGGGCTGGCGGGCTGGTCCTGATCGTCCGCGGCGGGGGGGAGAGACTGCGTCATCGTGGTGTCCTTGCGTGGAAAGAGGATGCGTCGTGCAGAGAAGGGGGAGAGGTGTGCGGGTTCACGCCGCCAGGCTGGTTAACGCCGGCAGATCCGACGGATCGCGGCGCAGCAGCGTGGCCAAAAGCTCGCGCCGCCACGCGTCGTACAGCGCGACGTGGTTGCGGGTGTCCAGATGCGTGGCGCGCTGATTTAGTTGCCAGGAGTCGCGCAGATAAGGACCCAGGATGCGCTGGGCGTCCTCATCGGCCTGAATCAGGCCTTCCACCCAGTCTTCACGTTGGGCCGGGTCGGCGCGTTCCAGCTTGTTCAGCCACCACTGCGTGATGCGGATGCGGTGCGCTTCCTCGTCGGGCAGGATGCGGTTCTCGCCGAACTCGCGGTGGCCGAAATCCAGCACCTGCGCTGTGCGCCGGTTCACGAACAGGCGCGCCAGGATGTAGTGCTCGTAGTGGAACTGCCACGCCAGGAAGTTCTGCCAATTGCGTAGCGCAAAGCCGCCGATCAGGTCCCATGCGTCGCGCACGCCATCCTCGACCAGGGGCAGCGGGTCAGCGCCCAGCAGCACCGCGGCGCGTCCGCGCGAGAACTCCGCGTGCGCGGCGTCGTCGCCCAGCTGGCGCGCCAGCGCGAACTGAAACTCGACGTCGTCGTCGAAGAGGCCCGATATGGCATGCGCGGCAACCTGCGTGATGAAGAGGTCATGTACGGTGTTCCACACCGCGTAGCGGCCCGCGGCCTCGCGCTCTTCGGCATTCGCCAGGTCGCGCGGGGCGTCGATGCGCGCGGCGGGAATGTTCGGCGCCACGACCAGCCGCAGGTCGTCAAACAGCTGCGCCTCAAGCGCGCCGTCGTAATGCAGGGACAAGGGCAGATCCAGTTCGGGCATGGCGGCTGCAAGATGGTTGGCGGAAAGACTCGACTCTAAGCAAGCGCCAATGCCCGCCACAAACATTCTTTGGTGATTTGGATATGCGCGCCGCGCCCCTCTAACAGGGGCACGCGCAGTGTTCGGCCGCATATGCCGATTTCAAATAAGCCAATGCAAAATCAGTTCTTCCGCTGCGCCATGGCCGCGACGTAGGCTGCATGTCTTCTCAACGCCGGGGCATTCCATGCCGCAAGCTTCAAGCATTTCCACCACGCACGACATCGACGACGCGCCGCGGGTCGTGCCTGCGGCTCGCATTGCCGACGACGCGCAGGCCATCGACGCCGCGCATGCGCTGGCCGCCGACTTCGCGCAGGGCGCGGCGCGGCGGGACCGCGAGCGCGGTTTGCCGTGGCGCGAAATCGAGCGCTATTCGGCGAGCGGGCTGGGCGGCATCACGGTGCCGCGTGAATTCGGCGGGCCGGATGTGTCCCACGTCACGCTGGCCGAGGTCTTTCGCATCATCAGCGCGGCGGATCCGTCGCTGGGCCAGATTCCACAGAATCACTTCGGCTTTCTGAACCTGTTGCGCCTGACCGGATCGCCAGCGCAGAAGCGGCGGTACTACGACGGTGTGCTGGCGGGGCGCCGGCTGGGCAATGCGGGCCCCGAACGCCACACGCGCCACACTCGCGACATACAGGCGCGCCTCGTGCCCGACGGCGACGGCTTTCGCCTCACCGGCCGCAAGTTCTACTCCACCGGTGCGCTGTTCGCGCACTGGATCCCGTCCAAGGTGCTGGACGCGCAGGGCAGGCTGGTGACGGTTGTGCTGGAACGCGGCGCGCCGGGGCTGACGGTGGTGGACGACTGGTCCAGCTTCGGCCAGCGCACCACGGCCAGCGGTACGGTGCTGCTGGACAACGTGCGCGTGGAAGCCGACAGCATCCTGCCCGCCTGGACCGTGCAGGAAAGCCCCGTGCTGATTGGACCGTTCGCGCAGCTGATGCAGGCCGCCATCGACGCCGGCATCGCGCAGGGCGCCTTGAACGACACGGTGACCTTCCTGCGTGAACGCTCACGCCCTTGGGTCGAGGCGAACGTCGAACGCGCAACGCAGGACCCGTACGTCATCGCCGACGTGGGGCGCCTGCACATCGAGTTGCATGCCGCCGAGGCGCTGCTGACCGAGGCCGCGCAACATCTGGATGACGCTGCGGGACGCGAGTTGGACGCGGACGGCGTGGCAGCCGCCTCCATCGTGGTGGCGCGCGCCAAGGCGCTGTCCACGGAGATCGCGCTTACCGCCAGCGAAAAACTCTTCGAACTTTCGGGCTCGCGTGCGTCGCTGGCCGAGTTCAACCTCGACCGCCACTGGCGCAACGCGCGCACGCACACGCTGCACGACCCGGTGCGCTGGAAGTACCACGCCATCGGCAACCATGTGCTGAACGGCGAGCGTCCCAACCGCCATTCCTGGATCTGACCTCATGCCGCATCAGAACGTGTCCACGCTGGCGCCCCGCCGCGCCGCCCTCATCCAGAACGACGCGCAGGCCATCGAAACCGCCCACGCGCTGGCCGCCGAATTCGCCGAAGAGGCGTCGGCACGCGACCGCGAACGCCGCCTGCCGCTGCCGGAACTGGAGCGTTATTCTCAGTCTGGCCTGTGGGGTATCACCGTGCCGCGCAAGCATGGTGGCGCCGGCGTGTCGTGCGTGACGCTCGCCGCCGTCACGGCCATCATCTCGCGCGCTGATGGCTCGCTGGGGCAGATTCCGCAAAACCACTACTACGCGCTGGAAGTCCTGCGCGTGAACGGCAACGCCGACCAGCAGGCGCGTTTCTACGCGCGTGCGCTGGCCGGCGACCGCTTCGGCAACGCGCTGGCCGAGGTTGGCACACGCACAGCCGCCGAACGCCGCACGCGCCTGACGCCCGATGGCCAGGACGGCTGGCGCATCAACGGCAGCAAGTTCTACTGCACCGGCGCGCTCTATGCCCAGTGGATCCCCACCGCCACGGTGGACGAGGACGGCATCCAGCGCCTGGCCTTCGTGCGCCGCGACAGTCCCGGCGTCGAAGTCATCGACGACTGGTCCGGTTTCGGCCAGCGCGTAACCGGCAGCGGCACGGTGGTCTTCAAGGACGTGGCGGTGCCGCGGCAAGACGTGCTGCTGCTTGCCGATCCGTCCGCGCCCGCCAACACGATCAAGCCGCTGGCGCAGCTGATCCACGCCGCCATCGACTTAGGGCTCGGCCAGGCCGCGCTGGCCGACGCCGTCGACTTCGTGCGCGAACGCTCGCGGCCGTGGATCGACGCCGGCGTCGACGAGGCGCGGCACGATCCGCTGACGATCAGCGAATTCGGCCGCCTGTCGGTCCGGTTGGAGGCCGCCCGCGCCCTGGTGGCGCGCGCCGGCCGGATACTGGACACGGCCACTGCCGATGCCACCCCGCAACACATCGCGGCCGCCGCCATCGCCGTGGCCGAGGCCCGCGCGCTCACCACCGAGGCGTCGCTCGCCGCCGGCACCAAGCTGTTCGAGCTGTCGGGTACGCAGTCCACGCTGGACCACCTGAACCTGGACCGCCATTGGCGCAACGCCCGCACCCACACCCTGCACGATCCGGTGCGCTGGAAGGTGCACGCCGTCGGCAATTACTACCTCAACGACGCCCCGCCCGCGCGCGTGGGCACCACCTGATACGCCGGAGCGGCTCGCCATGGCAAAAAAGCAAATCCTCCTGAACGCGTTCAACATGAACTGCGTTGGCCACATCAACCACGGCCTGTGGACGCATCCGCGCGACACGTCCACCCAATACAAGACCCTGGAATACTGGACGGATCTGGCCAAGCTGCTGGAACGCGGCCTCTTCGACGGCCTGTTTCTAGCCGACATCGTGGGCGTGTACGACGTCTACCAGGACTCGGCCGACATCACGCTGCGCGAGTCCATCCAGCTTCCGGTCAACGACCCCCTGCTCACGGTATCCGCGATGGCCGCCGCCACGCGCCATCTGGGCTTTGGCGTGACGGTGAACCTGACCTACGAAGCGCCCTACCTGCTGGCGCGCCGCTTCTCGACGCTGGACCACCTGACCAACGGCCGCATCGGCTGGAACATCGTCACCGGCTATCTGGAAAGCGCGGCGCGCGCGATGGGTTTGTCAGAACAGATCGCCCATGACGAACGCTACGACCGCGCCGATGAATTCCTGGAGGTTGCCTACAAACTCTGGGAAGGCAGCTGGGCCGACGACGCGGTGCTTGCCGACAAACGCGCCCGCCTCTATGCCGACCCCGCCGCCGTGCGCCCGGTGGACCACACCGGCAAGTACTACCGCGTGCAGGGGTATCACCTCTCCGAACCGTCGCGCCAACGCACGCCGGTCTTGTACCAGGCCGGCTCCTCCGGCCGCGGCCAGGCTTTCGCCGCACGCCATGCCGAGTGCGTGTTCGTCTCAAGCCAAACCAAGGACGGCCTTCGCAAACTCGTCGCCGACGTCCGAGACGCGGTCGCCCGCGAAGGCCGCAATCCACGCGACATCAAGTTCTTCATGGGCGTGACGGTGGTGCCCGGTAGAACGGAAGCCGAGGCACGCGAGAAGCACGCGGAATATCTGCGCTACGCCAACCCCGAAGCGGGCCTCGCCCACTACGCCAGCTCTACCGGCATCGACTTCTCGCGCTATTCGTCCGACGAACCGATCCGTTACGTGAAGAACAACGCGATCGAATCGGCCGTCAAGAACCTGACTGTGGCCCGCACCGACCGCACGGTCAACGACCTGCTCGCCGACATGGCGCTAGGGGGCAGATATCCGGCGCTGGTAGGCAGCGCATCGCAGATCGCGGATGAACTTGAGTCGTGGGTGGCCGAAACGGATATCGACGGATTCAATCTGGCGCGGACGGTGACGCCGGAATGCTATTCGGACTTCATCGACATCGTGGTGCCGGAATTGCAGGAACGGGGGTCGTACAAGCGGGCGTATGCGGAGGGGTCTCTGAGGGAGAAGTTGTTTGGGGAGGGG